>DATLTH010000065.1:0-3601 GCA_035533695.1 Allostellaceae bacterium
GTGGCTGTAAAAGTCGCGGTCCTCGGCGGCGAGAAACGCCTCGATGACGAGGCGCGGCACCTTGTCGATCGCGACCGGGATGCGGTGTTCGGTTTCGAATTCGGTCATCAGGCTGCCGTCGGCGGCGTAGATCTTGCTGCCGATCGCCGGCACGTAATGAACCAGTTTCTGGTAATTCGGCAGGTTCTGCCCAAAATACGCCAGGGTGAGGCCCACGGCGCCGCCGACCGAGACCGCGGTGAGGACGACCAGGACGAAGACGATGCGCGCCAGTGCGCGCAATGACCCGAGCATCAGAGGCACGCGCCGCGGCGGGCGGCGGTACTGGCGTCTCGTTGCCGGACGCGCCTTAGTTCGGCCACAGCTTTCTCCTACCTGATCGCGGCCAGCGCCGGCACCATATCAACAGCAGCCAAACCGAATGGTGCCGGAGATTTTGACATGCGTGTGGCGATATTCGGGATTGCGCTGCTGGCCGTCGCGACGGCGGGGCATGAGGCCGCTGCGCAAAACGCCGCAGCACCACCAGCCTCATCCCCTGGCTCATCCCCTGGCTCATCCCCTGGCGGTCCGATCGCGGCGTTGCAGCAGCAATTGAAGCAGGAGGGTTACGCGCCCGGCCCCGTCAACGGGGTAATGACCGACCAGACGCGCATGGCCGTCGCCGCCTATCAGCGGCGCACCGGCCGGCCGCCGCCGGAACTCACCGAAGATCCGGTGCGGCGTGCACAGTCGGCATTGCAGCGCCTGGGCCTGCTCGCCGGCCCGGCGGACGGCGTTCTCGGTCCGCAAACCCGCGACGCGATCATCCGCTTCGAGGCCGCGCGCCAGCTCGCGGTCGATCCGCGGGTCAGCGACACGCTGCTGGCGGCGCTCGCCGAAGAGGGCGCCGGCACGGCTGCCGGTGCGCCCGCAGCCGCCCCGGCCGGTCAACCGCCGGCCGCTGCCGCCGCCGCGGGTCCACCGCCGGCCGCCGCCGCTGCTGCTGCTCCGGCCGCCCCGGCCGCACCGCAAGCTGCGCCGGCGGCGCTGCCGCCCGAGGAAACCGGGCGGGTGTCGCTGCCGTCCTGGGTCAACCCGCCGCCGATCCGTCAGGCGCGACAACCGTAAGCGGTGCTATTCCCACGGTCCCCGCGGCTGCGTGTAGCGCTGCCCGGCGTCGGGCACGGTGCCGCGGTGAAAGGTCCGGCGTCCGACAAGGGCGCTCGGCGGCACGGTCGCCCAGATCGGCGTTTTCTGTGGTTGCAGCAGCGGAACTCCGTGGGGGCGCAATACGAGAAACAGGATGATGCCGGCACAAAAACCGCCGACATGCGCCCAGAACGCGACACCCGGCGATGCTGGCCCGGCGGCCAGCCCGCTCACCAGTTGCAGGGCGAACCACAGACCAAGCAGGATCCACGCCGGGACCGAGACCACCGAAAAGAAGATCACGATCCACACGAAGCAGTGCACATTGGCGCGCGGATAGGTCATCGCATAGGCGCCGAGCACCCCGGCGATCGCGCCGCTGGCGCCGATCATCGGGATCGCCGAATGGGTGGCCGATAGAGCCTGAACCAGCGCCGCCGCGACCCCGCTGCCGAGATACAGCGCCAGGTAGCGGGCGCGCCCCAGCAGGTCCTCGACATTGTTTCCGAAGATCCACAGAAACAGCATGTTGCCGCCGAGATGCAGCCACCCGCCGTGCAGGAACAGGCTGGTAAAGATCGTCGCCCACGGCGGGACGACCGCGAGCGCCGGCGCCAGCGCGCGATAGCCGAACAACACCGCCGGCACCATGCCGAACTGATAGGCGACAATCTTCTGCGGCTGGCCCAGCTGCCAGAGGAACGCGCCGGCGCACAGGCCAATGAGGAAATAGGTGACGAGCGGCGGGCGCCGGATCGGGTTGTCGTCATAGAGCGGCAGGGCGAGGATCACGGCGAGCTGCCTGCCGCGCCGACCCGGCAGCCCCGCCGGGTCAGGAGCCGACCAGGCCGAGCTGCGGGCTCGACGGCTCGGCGAAGTCGCGCTCGGGGATGCGCCCGGCGAGGCGCGCGAGATGCCCGGCCTCGACCGCCGCGCGCATTGCCGCCGCCATCCGGCGCGGGTCGTGCGACTTGGCGATCGCGGTGTTGACGAGCACCGCGTCGCAGCCGAGCTCCATCGCATAGGCGGCGTCCGACGCTGTCCCGATCCCGGCGTCGAGAACGACCGGAACCGGGCTGCGCGAGCAGATCAGCTCGATCGCCGCCGGGTTGGCGATGCCGCGGCCGGAGCCGATCAGCGAACCCAGCGGCATCACCGCGGCGCAGCCGACATCGGCGAGCTTCTGGCAGGAGACCGGGTCGTCGTTGCAGTAGGGCAATACGGTGAAGCCCTTGCGCACCAGTTCGTCGGCGGCATGGACGAGCTGCTCGACATCGGGATAGAGCGTCTCGCGGTCGCCGATCAGTTCGAGCTTGACCCAGTTGGTGTCGAGCGCCTCGCGCGCCAGTTCGGCGGTCAGGATCGCGTCGCGCGCGGTGACGCAGCCCGAGGTGTTGGGGAGGATGCGGTACTTGTCGCCGAGCAGGTCGATGAGGCTTTCGGCATAGCCTTCAAGGCTGATCCGGCGGATCGCGACGGTAACCAGCTCGGCCCCGGTCGCGGCCAGCGATTCGAGCAATACCTGCTGGTTCGGATAGCCGGCCGAGCCGACAAAGAGCCGCGACCTGAGAGTGGTGCCGGCAATGATCAGCGGCTCGGTCATCGGCGAAATCCTCTTCAATTGGCCTGTCAGCCGCCCTGCAGCGGGCGCACGATCTCGACCGCGTCGCCCGGCGACAATGGCGCGGCCGGCCACTCGGCGCGGCGCACGACGGCGCCGTTGACGGCGACCGCGAGAAACCGCGCCTTCGGGTCGATGCCGCGCAGGGCGAGCAATTCGGCAACCGTCGTCACCGCGACCTCGGCCTCTTCGCCGTTGATGCGCAGCCGCGTCATCATGCCTCCACCGCGCCGGCCGGCTCCGCCACAAGCGCCGCGCCGACGGCGAAACGCTCGGGGGACAGCGGACCCGCGATCTCGGGCAATATCCCGGACAATATATAGGTGCTGATCACCGCGGCGCTGACCGGGGTCAAGAGAATGCCGTTGCGATGATGGCCGGTGGCGACGACGAGCCGGTCGATGCCGCTTGGGCCCAGCATCGGCGCGTCGTCGCGCGAGCCGGGGCGGAAACCCACCCACATTTCGGCAATCGGCAATTCCTCGATCGCCGGGACGGCGCGCCAGGCGCCTTCGATCAGCGCGAAGACCCCGCCCGCCGTCAGCTGCGCGTCAAAGCCGCGCTCTTCGACCGTGGCGCCGATAACCAGCCTGCCGTCGAGGCGCGGTACCATATAGCCGCGCGGCAGCCACAAGACATGGCGCAACAGCGGCGCCGCCGGGTCCATCTGCAACGCCAGCATCTGGCCCTTGATCGGGCGCACCGGCGGCCGGTATTGCGGGGGGATGCCATCGATCTCGCGCGACCAGGCGCCGGCCGCCAGCACGACAATGTCGGCCGGGTCGCGGCCGCGCTCGGTGACGACGCCGCTCGCGCGGCCGGCGGCGACGGTGATTTCGCGCACCGCGC
>DATLTH010000066.1:0-4276 GCA_035533695.1 Allostellaceae bacterium
CGACGCTGAGATGAACCCGAGATGTCGGCATCGGCGCGGCTCCTCAGCAGGTGATTGGACGCCTTCAAAATAGCGTCGGCGGCTCCTGAGCCGCAGTCAACCGGGTTGCCAATCGCCCTTGGCGTCGAAACTAACCGAAGCCACGCGGCCCGCAGCATTGGCAAGCTGGTCTAGCATCGGGCGCAGCGCGCTCGCGCATTCCGTGTCGTCCGCTGGCACCTTTTCAATGACGGTCTCAGCAAGGTGCAGCTGTTCACGGTCGGCGAGTTGACCATGGAAACTATAAGTAGTGCTGTTGAACGCCGCAAGTTTGTGTTCACGAACTCCAAGAACACTGGCCATAACTGTATAAGGTGGCTCAGCGCCGCAGTCGTGAAGAAGCTGGGCGTACACGCGCGTATCCCTCACTATCGAGAGGTCCAGTTCTCGAATGTCGACAATACCGTCACGACGGATTATTGAGCTGTCCGCTCCTTCAATCGCACCCGCGCGGAATACCTGCATGTAGGCCCGGTATTGGCCAGCGTCATTAGGATTTGACAGTGACAGGTAGCCGTCGAAGTTAGGCCGTGACTGGTGTGCATGGGTTGTACCTGGAGGGGGAAGGTAGAGCCGCCTCTGGACAACACAGTCCATCGACAGCGCCGGGCTCAGGTCGAAGTGCGAGAACGGCACCACATGCAGCATCAGACAACAGTCACTTTGCAGGGGGACGGGCGCGTCGCGAGCCGCAATCGTCGCGGCGCGGTCAAAACGGAAGCCCCGCATGCGGTCGGCAAGCTCGGGAGCCGCGACGAACAGCGCGCGCAGCTCGTCTACGTTCGGCTCGTACTTGCCGGCGGCCGATCTGGCGTAAAACCGGTTCAATCCTCCGAAGATTACGCGATGCGGTAGGCGAAAACTGCGCGCCGCGCGGATCACCAGCACCGATCCCCCCGCAGCAATTGGCACTGCTCGCATCTGCAAATTTGGGATGCGCGGTTCCAGTGCGGTGCGGGCCATGTTGTCGAGACGCAGTAGCTCGGCATCGTGATCGCCCTGGAATGGCGACAGCGCAGCCGGAATGCCGTTTGACGCCTCCACGCCGATCAACAAATCCCCGCCACGCGTGTTGGCGAAGGACGACACGTCGCCTAGGAATTCGCGGCGGTCCGCGTCTTTGCCACCGTAGGTCTCGCGCTTGTACTCGATATACATCGACTCCGCGGCGTCGGCCGCGATAACGCCGTTCAGGTGTGCTTCGGTAAGCCCCTCAAGGGGGATATGCATTAGAGCCATAGGAAGGGTCCTGGGCACCGGCATTTGCTGCTGCCCGGCAAATGGGGACCCCAGCCGCATCTTCAACGCGGTCCCGCATTCATCGCCCCCACCGCTTACGGCTTACGGCTTACGGCTTACGGCTTACGGCTCACGGCTTGCGGCTGACGAACAATTCGGTCGTTTCGGGGTCGGGGATGGCGTCGCTCGGCGCAATGCCGCTTTCGAACGGAATGTTGAAGCGGGTGAAGCCGTCGATCAGGATTTTCGCGGCCGCGGGCGGGGCGGCGCCGCTGCGAACGTACAGCTTGACGCCCATCGTCGCGACGTTGCCGAAGATCGATGTCGCCTCGGGCCCCGTCGCCTCCCAGCCGGCCGCGCGCAGCGCGTTGGCGATCTGATTGGCGTAGTCGAAGGCCTCGACATCGTCCGGGATGCAGGAGACGACCACGCGATGCGTGCCGGCCTGATGCAGGTAGTCGGCCATCTTCGCGGCGACATCGCGATCGAGCGTTCGGCCTTTCAATTTTTCCCGCAACGCGCGGGCCTCGGTTTCGAGCTTTTGCAGCCTGGCATTCGCCGCAACGAGACCGGCATCCAGCTGACGCGCCCGCGCGCTTTGCGCACGGAGCACGGCCCGGCCGATTTCCTGCTGCCCGGCGCTGGCGCCGAGGGCGATAGCGCCGCCAGCGAGCAACGCCGCAATCCAATATTTCTTGGCCGGGCGCGACGGCGTTCTGGCCGCCGCGATCAGGCCCAGCGCCGTGATCGCCGCGACGAAAGCGGTCGGCAGCCACCACAAACCCGTTGCATCCCAGGTCATACAGCCCCTTCGCGGCGGTCAATCGTCGTCGGGAATGTTCGCTTCGAGTTCGTCTAGCCATACCGCGGCGTGCGAATCCGACGGGGCACGCCAATCGCCGCGGGGCGACAACGAGCCGCCCGAGGAGATTTTCGGCCCGTTCGGCAAGGCCGAGCGCTTGAACTGGCTCTGCTCGAAGAAGCGCCGGAGAAACACGCGCAGCCAGGCCTTGATCTCGGCCAGCGTGTAGGCATGCCGGGCATCATCCGGCGTGTTGGCCGGCCACCTGCCCTGCCCTGAATCGTGCCAGGCGTTCCAGGCGAGATAGGCGATCTTTGACGGCGCGAAGCCGTAGCGCGTCGCGTAGAACAGGGTGAAATCCTGGAGCGCGTACGGCCCGACAATGCTCTCGGTCGACTGGATTGCGCCGTCCGCTCCGGGCGGCACCAGTTCCGGCGAAATCTCGGTGGCGAGAATATCGCCGAGCACCGCTTCGGTCTCCGCGCCGACGTCGCCGCTCGCCGCGACAAACCGGATCAGGTGCTGGATCAGCGTCTTCGACACCGACGCATTGGGGTTGTAGTGCGACATCTGATCGCCGACCCCGTAGGTGCACCAACCGAGCGCCAACTCCGACAGATCGCCGGTGCCGACCACCAGCGCGCCGTTATGGTTGGCCAGACGGAACAGATAGTCGGTGCGCAATCCGGCCTGCACATTCTCGAAGGTCACGTCGTAGAGCTTCTCGCCGCGCACCGAGGCGTGGCCGATATCGGCGAACATCTGGTTGGCGGCCGGGCGGATGTCGATCTCGGCCGCGCTGACCCCGAGCGCGCGCATCAGCCGCCAGGCATTGGTCTTGGTTTCGCTGCTGGTGGCGAAGCCCGGCAGGGTATAAGCGAGGACATTGCTGCGCGGCAGGCCGAGCCGGTCCATGACCCGGGCCGAAACGATCAATGCCTGCGTCGAATCGAGACCGCCCGAGACGCCGATCACCAGCTTTTCGAGGCCGGTCGCCTTGAGCCGCTGGGCGAGGCCCTGAACCTGGATGTTGTAGGCTTCGTAGCAATTGTCGGCGAGCATCGCCGGGTCCGCGGGGACGAACGGAAAGCGCTCGACCGGGCGACGCAGCGCGATCGGCCCCCCCGGTGCCGTGAAATCGACCTCGACCCGGCGAAACGGCGCAGCCGCCGCGAGCAGCTGCCTTGCACTATCGCCGAAGCTGTTGGTGCGCATCCGCTCCTGGCGGATGCGGCCGAGATCGACATCGGCGATCGCCATCTCGGCTTGCGGGCTGAACCGTTCGGTCTCGGCGAGATTGTCGCCGATCTCGAAAATGCCGGCCTGGCCGTCCCAGGCGAGGTCGGTCGTCGATTCGCCCGCGCCCGCCGCCGAATAGGCGTAGGCGGCGATGCAGCGCACCGATTGCGAAGCACACAACAGACGCCGCATCTGCGCCTTGCCGATCACGATGTTGCTGGCCGACAGGTTGAGCAGGATTTCCGCCCCCGCCGCCGCGCCCTGCGCGCTCGGCGGAAGCGGCACCCACAAATCCTCGCAGATTTCGACATGAAAGGTGAAGCCGGCCTCGCCGCCCGCGGCAAACAACAGGTCGATGCCGAACGGCGCTTGGTGGCCCCCGACCGCGATCACGCCGCCGCGCACCCCCTCGCCCGAGGTGAAATGGCGGCGCTCGTAGAATTCGCGGTAGTTGGGCAGGAACACCTTCGGCACGACGCCCAAGAGCCGGCCGCGGTGGATCACCAGCCCGCAATTGTAGAGCCGCCCTTGCGCCCGCAACGGCGCGCCGACGACAAAGACCGGCGCGAGCTTGCCGCTCGCCGCGACGAGGCGACCCACCTGCGCCGCGACGGCGTCGAGCACGGCGTCCTGAAACAACAGATCGTCGATCGCATAGGCCGACAGGCACAATTCCGGGAACACCATCAGCGCGACGCCGTCCCGGTCGCCGGCGGCGACGAGCGCCAGCGCCTGGTCGCCGTTTTTGGCCGGTTCGGCCACCGCGACCGGCGGCACGCAGGCGGCGACCCGCACGAACTGATGGCGGTAGGGCGAGAAAAACGCGTTCATCAGCGGACCGCCGCGATCATAACTAAAATGCTCAACGTGAGTATATTAGTGCTCGCCGGCTAGCACGGCAACCCCAAGCCGCTTTGCCGCGTTGCTCAGCGCATCGTCCTTGGTAGCAAGCGGTAC
>DATLTH010000067.1:0-5367 GCA_035533695.1 Allostellaceae bacterium
CCGGCCAATGACCCGGCGATGCCGAGTGCATTGGTCATGCCGCCGGCGTCGAGTCCCAGCAGGTGCGCGCACGCGACCGCCGCACCAAACGGGCCGGTCGTGCCCGGCGCGTGAAACCCGCGCGCCTCGTTGGTATGGCCGGTGGCGCGGCCGATGCGGATCATCACCTCGTTGCCGGCGACAAAGGCGGCGATCAGCGCCTTGCCTCCGACCGGCCTTGCCGCGCCCTCTTGCTGCGCGATCGCCAACGCCGGCGGCAAGACGGTCGCGCCGGGATGCGCCCCGGCGCCCGGTCGGGTCAGGCTGTCCAATTCGAAGGCATGCGCCAGCGCGCCGTTGGCGAGCGCCGCCGCCGGCGCCTGCACCGACGTGCCGCGCCCGAGGATGCGGCTCGTCCCACTCGGCCCGGTGCGCTCGGCATAATCGATGACGATGCGGCTCCACGGTTTGTCCGAGCCGCAGACGCACGCCGCCACCGTATCGATGATGCAATCGCGCGCACAGGCGACAACCGCGGGCGGCAGGTCCTCATAGCGCAAGGCCGCCGCATATTCGGCGAGCTGCACGGTTTCGTTGGGCATTGGCCACTCCTATGTTCAAGGCCAAAATCGCGGTCGGTCGTACGTGTCATCGGGCATTGGCAAAATTGCCAACCAGGGATTCCTTGACTGTGACACCAATCATGGTGCGGCGGCGATCAGCCCCTCACCCTGCCCTCTCCCCGCTTGCGGGGCGCGGGTTCTGACGGTGCGCGCTCCTCTCCCTCGCCCCGCTTGCGGGGAGAGGGTGGGGTGAGGGGTGGATCCGCGGGTCAACCGTGCCCAACCAAGCAAAATCCTGCTTAGACCGCCATCCAGCCGCCGTCGACGTTGTAGGCCGCGCCGCTGACATAGCTCGCGCGCTCCGAGCAAAGCCACACCACCATCTCGGCGATCTCGCCGGGCTGGCCGAAGCGGCGGAACGGGATCTGCGCGGTGATCGCGGCGCCGCGCGACGTCGCCCGCGTCGGCGCGGTCATCGCGGTCTCGATAAAGCCGGGGCAGACGGCGTTGACCCGGATCTTCTGGTCGGCATATTCGAGCGCCGCGGTCTTGGTCAGGCCGACGACGCCATGCTTGGCCGCGACATAGGCCGAGGAGGTCGCGAGGCCCGCGAGCCCGGCGATCGAGGCGGTGTTGACGATCGCGCCGCCGCCCCCTTTCAGCATCAGCGGGATCTCTTCCTTCATGCACAGCCACACGCCCTTCAGGTTGACCGCGATCATCCGGTCGAACGCTTCCTCCGACCAATCCGCGGTCTTCCTGCCGGCGGCATCGACCTGGAAGCCCGCGATGCCGGCATTGTTGAAGGCGCAGTCGAGCCTGCCATAGGCGATGACCGTATCCTCGACCATGCTGCGCACGTCTTCCGTGCGGGTCACATCGCCGGTCAGGGTGATCGCCTGGCCGCCCTGCGCGTTGATCTGCGCCACCGTCTCATGCGCCGCCCCGGCCGCGAAATCGGCGACCGCGACGCGCGCGCCTTCGCGCACCATCGCGAGCGCGGTGGCGCGACCGATGCCGCCGCCTCCGCCCGTCACCAGCGCCACCTTGCCCTCAAGCATACCGGCCATGCGTCCCTCCCGAGCAACGAGCCGCGAGGATAGCGCGGTGGCCGGCCGGTGTCTCGCAGCGGCGCACGGCCCGCGCCACTCAAAAACGGCTTTGCCAGGAGCGGCACAGACCGTGTTATTCAGCTAACACGATACTCGAGAGGGTGCGCACAGGGTGACACAAGCCGCGGAGAGCACTGCCGCCGCACCGGTTGCCACCGCGTGGCCGCGGCTCCGGCTGGTGCTGGTCGGGCTCGGCATCTCGGTCGTGCCGCTCGACACCTCGGTCAACATCGCCTTCCCCGACATCACCGGCAGCTTTGGTCTGCCGATCGCGATGATCCAGTGGGTCGTCATCTGCTACGTCCTGACCCATGCCGCCTCGATGCTCGCCTGCGGGCGGGTCGGCGACATCTGGGGCCATGGCCGGGTGTTTCGCGCCGGGCTGGCGTGGAGCATCGCCGCGTTTCTGCTGTGCGCCGCGGCGCCGAGCTACAACCTGCTGCTGTTCTTCCGCTTTCTGCAGGGGATCGGCGCCGGGCTGATCATCAGCTGCGCGCCGGCCCTGGTGACGGGGCTCTACCCCGAGGCGCGGCGCAGCCACGCGCTCGGCATCTTCACGCTGATGTTTTCGCTCGGCTCGGCGGTCGGCCCCTTGATCGGCGGCATGCTGGTGGCGCATTTCGGCTGGCCCGCGGTATTCTGGTTTCGCGCCCCGATCGCGCTGATCAGCCTCGTGTTCCTGCGCGGCTTGCCGCGGGCGGGCGGCGGCGGGCGCGACCAGCGCTTCGACATCGTCGGCGCGGTATTGCTCGCCGCCGGGCTGGCCGGTGTGCTGCTGGCGATCAACGCATCCGCCCGCCTGAGCCAGGGTGACTATCTCGCCGTCGTGCTGTTGCCGGCGGCGGTCGCGAGCCTTGCCGGTTTTGTGTGGTGGGAGGGCAGAGCGGCGCAGCCGATCGTCCGCATCGAAATGTTCCGCCATGTCGGTTTCGCGATCGTCAACCTCGCCAGCTGCCTGATGAACCTGGCGACGTTCTCGGTGATGCTGTTCACGCCGTATTTCCTCGTGCGCTACACCACATTGCCGCTGCCGCTCGCCGGCGCGGTATTGGCGACAGGCTTTATCGTGATGGCGGCTGCCTCGCCGCTCGCCGGCGCGGCGGTCGCACGGTTCCCCGCCGAACGCGTGGCGCTGCTCGGCGCGCTGTCTATCGGCGCCGGACTGTTCCTGATCGGCAGCTGGCAGCCGCAGGCCTCCACTGTGCTGATGGTTCTCGCCCTGGCGCTACACGGGTTCGGCCTCAGCTTCTTCCAGGTCGCCTATATGGAGATCGTGCTCGCCGCCTCGCCGCTGGCGCATCGCGGCGTCGCCGGCAGCCTGTCGATGCTGACCCGCGTGGTCGGCGTCGTTACCGGCGCGTCGGTGTTGACGCTGGGCTTTCAGGCCATCTCGGGCGTCGCGCGCGGTTCGGGGCTGGATGACGCGGGCGCGTTCCTCGCGGCATACCACGCGATGTTCCGCCTCGCCGGCGTCCTCGCCGCGCTGACCGGGCTCGTTGTCGGGTGGTCGGCGCGACGGCGCGAGGACGCGATCGGACCTGCCTGACGCTCAGCGCCAGCGCTGGCTGCGCGATCGGGTCAGCGCGGCATAGACCAGCTGGCGCGTCAGGTAGCGGTAATGCAGGCGCTGGTCGGGCGAAGCTGCCATCAGCACCGCGATCATCTGCTCCTGGGGGTCGATCCAGAAATAGGTGCCGAGGGCGCCGCCCCAGAAGAAGTCGCCGACCGAGCCGGGCACCGGCGAGCGGCCCTGCGCCGTGCGCACCGCAAAGCCGAGGCCGAAGCCGTGGCCCATCTCGGGCACCGGCGCGAGCGCGCCGAAGCGGCTGCGGGTCGTCGCGCTGTAGGCGATGTCGGGCGCGAGATGGTCGGATGCCATCACCGCGACGGTCTTTGGCGCCAACAGCCGCACGCCGTCGAGTTCGCCGCCGTTCAGCAGCATCTGGCAGAAGCGCAGATAATCCGCCGCGGTCGATACCGCACCGCCGCCGCCCGATTGCAAGCGCCCGGGCTGTTTGACGTTGCGCATCGGCGGGCGCTTGCCGGTGAGGGGATCGGCCTGCGGCTCGGCGACCCGCCCGGCGCGCGCGCCGCTCGCCGCAAAGCCGGTATCCACCATGCCGAGCGGCCCGGCGATATGCTCGGCGACGAAATCGCCGAGCGCCTTGCCTGACGCCACCTCGACGACGCGCCCCAGCACATCGGTCGACATGCTGTATTCCCACGTCGTGCCCGGCTCGAACATCAGCGGCAACTTGCCCAATTTGGCGGTCAGATCGGCGTTGGTCTGGTTCTCGTCGCGCAAGCCCGCGTCACGCCAGATCATCTGCACCGGCGAATCGCCGAAATCGGAATAGGTCAGCCCGGAGGTGTGGCGCAGCAGATCCTGCACGGTCATCGTGCGCGTCGCTTTCTTGCGCTCGACCCCGACCGTCATCTCGGCGAATTCCGGCAGGTAGCTCGCCACCGGCGCGGCGATTTCGAGGCGGCCCTCCTTGGCCAGCATCATCGCCGCCAGCGTTGTCATCGGCTTGGTCATCGAGGCGATGCGGAAGATCGAATCGAGGGTCATCTCCGTGCCGGCGTCGCGGTCGCGAAAGCCGAACGCCTGCGCAAACCCGACCCGCCCGCCGCGGGCGATCGCGACGACCGCGCCCGGGATCACCTTCTTCTCGACATCGCGCCGGACGACATCGGCGAGGCGCTCCAGCCGCCGCGACGACAGCCCCACATGGTCGGGCGACTCGGCCCGCGGCAATCCCAATGCGCTCATCTCTCTTCCCTCCTGCCAGCGCCCCCGGCATCGGCGGCCGGGAAAGGCCACCTTTGTAATCCCCCGCCCGGCGCCCGGCTACTCTCGACTACAGCCGCTCGCGCGGCGGCCGCGTCTCGCTCACCAGATCGCGCAGCACCTTCTTGCCCGGCAGCGGGTCCAGCGTCATCACCGCGCCGGCCTGCAGCCGGGCGGTGCAGGCGTACTCGACGACCCCGTCGATCGCGATCACGCATTCCTTGCAGACATTGCCGTTGATGCAGCTGTAGCGCACCGCCAGCGACGGGTCATAACGCGTCCGTATCCCGATCAGCGCGTCGAGCACCGTCGCGCCGTCCTCGAACGGCACCGTGAATTCCTCGTAATGCGGCGGCTCGTCGCCGACGCCGCGGCGGATGCGCAGCCGCGCGGTCTGCCCGGTCATTGCGCAAAACCCGCGGCGACGGACCCGTCGCTCGCCATGCGCACGTGCTGCGGGGATGCGCAGGCTGCATCGGTCTCGGGAAAATCCTCGCGCTGATGAGCGCCGCGGCTCTCATGGCGGGCGAGGGCCGCATGCGCCACCGCCTGCGCGGCGACGAGACTGCCGCGCAGCTCGAACCAGTCGGCCACTGTCGGGTTGAACGCCCGGCCCGGTGCAATCGCCAGCCCGGGCAAGGCGGCGCGCATCGCCCCGAGGCGGGCGACGGCCCGTCCGAGCCCCGCCGCGGTGCGGAACGGGCCGACCTCGCGCTCCATCAGCTCCCGCAACTCATCGAGCAGCGCCGCGGCGCCGACATCGCCATGCCGTCCTTCGGCGAGACGGCGGATTTGCTCGACCGCCGCCGTGCCGGAAGACCGCCGCCAGCCGTGCGGGCGGCTCATCGCATGGAGCGCGGCATGGCGGCCGGCGCACTCGCCGAACACCAATGCCTCGGGGATCGCATTGCCGGACAGGCGG
>DATLTH010000068.1:0-9219 GCA_035533695.1 Allostellaceae bacterium
GTCCAGCCGTCTCGCGGCCGGGCACGCCCGTGTCGGCGAAAATCCGGTGCGACCGGTTGCCGCCGCTGCTTTCGCTCGGGTGGCGCGATTTGCGTCACCGCGAGCGAGCGGATATGGTGCCCGGCCATTGAGTAGGGCCGCTTTGGGGCTTCCGTGAGCGAAATTTTCCGCGAGATCGACGAGGAACTGCGCCGCGACAACCTGCTCAAGCTGTGGCAGCGTTACGGCAAGTACGTCATCGCCGTCGCAGTGCTGGCCTTGGTGATTGTCGGCGCGATCGCCGCATGGCGCGAGCATCTGGCCACCGAGCGCCGCGCCCAGGGGAACCGCTATGCGAGCGCGCTGGCGCTCGTCGGCGCGGGCAAGGATGCCGACGCCGCCAAATTGCTCGCCGGCCTGGCCAAGGAGGGCGGCGGCTACAGCGTGCTCGCCGCGTTCGAACGCGCGGAACTATTGGCCAAGAGCGGCGACCGCAAGGGGGCGATCGCGGCCTATGACAGCCTCGCCGCCTCGTCCACGATCGACCCGGAAATGCGCGACCTGGCATTGCTGCTGTCGGTCACGCAGGGACTTCGCGACGAGGATCCGCAAGCGGCGATCGAGCGTCTGAAGCCGCTGACCCAGAGCGGCAATCCGTGGCATGCCAGCGCGCTCGATCTGACCGCGGCGGCAAAGCTGAAAGCGGGCGATCGCACCGGCGCCCTTGCGATCTACAAGCAAATCGCCGATGACATCACGGCGCCGCAGGGGCTGCGGGCCCGCGCCGCCGAGATGGCCGCGGCGCTGAAACCATAGCCGACCGCCCTCTGATGATGAACCGCCGCGACTTTGCCGGGTTGTTGCTTGCCCTCGCCACCGCGGGGTGCGACCTGTTCAAGAACAAGAAGGTGCCGCTGCCGGGCGAGCGGATCTCGGTGCTCGGCATCGGCAGCAGCCTCGATCCCGATCCCAAGCTGGCCGCCGTCCCGGTAACCCTGCCGCCGGAAGCGGTCAATCCCGATTGGCCCGAGCCCGGCGGCAATCCGGCGCATGCGATGGCTCACCCCGCTCTGCCGGATAGGCTCGCCCGCGCCTGGGAGACCAGCATCGGCGACGGCTCGTCGCGCTATACGAGAGTGATGTCGCAGCCGGTCATCGCCGGCGGCCGGGTTTATGCGATGGATGGCGGCGTTCAGGTCAGCGCCCTCGACGCGGCGAGCGGCAACCGGCTGTGGCAGGTCGACCTCAAGCCCGCGAAGGAACGCGGCAACGCCTTCGGCGGCGGGCCGGCATTCTGGAAGGATCGCCTCTACGTGGCGACCGGATATGCCGAGGTGCTGGCGCTCGATCCCGCTACCGGCAAGGTGATCTGGCGGCATAACGTGAGCTCGCCCGTGCATGCCCCGCCGACCGTCGCGGACGGCCGTGTCTTTGCCGTAACTGTCGACAATGAACTCTACGTGCTCGATGCGACCGACGGCCATCAGCTGTGGACCCATAACGGCATCCCCGTAACCGCCGGGCTGCTGGGCGGCGCCAGCCCGGCGGTCGAAGGCGAGGTGGTGATTGCCGCGTACAGCTCGGGGGAATTGTTCGCGCTGCGCGTCGCCAACGGGCGCGCCGTGTGGTCGGAGAACCTTGCCTTGACCCACAGCGTCAATGCGGTTGCGAGCCTCGCTGATATCCTCGGCCGGCCGGTCATCGATCGCGGTCGCGTTTTTGCGGTCAGCCACAGCGGCCGCATGGCTGCGATCGACCTGCGCACCGGCGACCGCGTCTGGGAGCGCGAGATCGCCAGCAGCCACAGCCCATGGGTCGTCGGCGATTACGTGTACGTCATGGCCAATGACAATGAGATCGCCTGCCTGACCCGCGACGAGGGCAAGGTCCGGTGGACGCGTCCGCTGGCCCGCTACGACGACCCGAACGAGAAATCCGACCCGATCTTCTGGGCCGGCCCGGTGCTCGGCGGCAACCGGCTGATCGCGCTCTCGTCGCTCGGCGAAGCGATGTTCGTCTCGCCGCTGACCGGCGAGGTGCTCGGCAACCAGAACATGTCGATCGGCTATCTCGGACCGGTAATTGCCGGCAATGCCCTTTATTTGCTGACCGACGACGCAAATCTCTCCAAGTATCAGTGACCCGCAAGGGTTGACGTGGGCGAGGAGACGCCCGGCGATGAGTTTCACGGTCGCGATCATCGGTCGTCCGAATGTCGGCAAGTCGACGCTGTTCAACCGGCTGGTCGGCCGCCAGATGGCGTTGGTCGACGACCTGCCCGGGGTGACGCGCGACCGCCGTGAAGGCGAAGGCCACCTCGCCGATCTCGCCTTTCGGCTGATCGATACGGCCGGCCTCGAAGAGGCGGCGCCCGAAGCATTGGCCGGCAGGATGCGGGCGCAGACCGAGCGTTCGCTTGGTCTCGCCGATGTCGCGCTGCTGCTCGTCGATGCGCGCGCCGGCATAACCCCGGCCGATCGCCACTTCGCGCGCTGGCTGCGGCATACCGGCAAGCCGGCGATCGTCGTCGCCAACAAGGCCGAAAGCCGCGCCGCGCTCGCCGAACTGGGCGAAGCCTATGCCCTGGGGCTCGGCGATCCGGTGGCGATTTCGGCCCGCCACGGCGAGGGCCTGGCCGAATTGTACGAGCGGCTCTTGCCGCTCATCCCGCAAGCCGAGGCCGAAACGCCCGCAGAGGAGCGGGAGAAGCCGCTGCAGCTGGCGGTGGTCGGCCGCCCCAATGTCGGCAAATCGACGCTGGTGAACCGGCTGATCGGCGAGGAGCGGCTGCTGACCGGCCCCGAGCCGGGCATCACCCGCGATGCGATCGCCGTCGAGTGGCAATGGCAGGGACGCGCGGTACGGCTGGTCGACACGGCGGGGTTGCGCCGCCGGGCGCATGTCGAGGCGCGGCTCGAACGGCTGTCGGTCGCCGACACCCGGCGCGCCGTGCGCTTTGCCGAAGCCGTCATTCTCGTCATCGACGCCCTGCAGCCGCTGGAGCGGCAGGACCTGACGATCGCCAACCTCGTCGCCGACGAGGGGCGGGCGATCGTGCTGGCGGCCAACAAATGGGACCTCGTCGACAGGCCGAAAGCGGTGCTGAGCCGGCTGCAGGAGCGGCTCGACGAGGCATTGCCGCAACTGCGCGGCGTCGCGCTCGTTCCGGTCGCCGGTCTGACCGGCCACGGTCTCGATGCGCTGATGAATGCGGCGTTCGCGGCCGACGCCGTGTGGAACAAGCGGGTGCCGACTGCCGCCCTCAACCGCTGGCTGGCGGCGATCCAGGAACATCACCCGCCGCCGGTTGCCGCCGGCCGCCGCTTGCGCCTGCGCTACATGACCCAGGTCAACACAAGGCCGCCGAGCTTCGCGCTGTTTGCCTCGCAGCCCGGCGAACTTCCCGAAAGCTACCGGCGCTATCTGGTCAACGGGCTGCGCGAGGATTTCGCATTGCCCGGCACCCCCATTCGCCTGATGCTGCGCAAGGGCAAAAACCCCTACGCGCCAGGGTAATCCAGGGTGACGATCTCGCCGTTGCTTGTGCACTCCGGCACGGCGAGTTCGAGAAACGCGCCGGCGACGCTGTCGGGATCGGGCACGGTTGCCGGGTCCTCGCCGGGAAAGATGCGGGCGCGCAGCCGGGTGCGTACGATGCCCGGGTCGATCAGGTTGGCGCGCACCGCGGTCCGCGCGGCGATCTCGCCGGCATAGATCCGCACCAGGGTTTCGAGCCCGGCCTTGCTGACCGCGTAGGCGCCGTAATAGGGCGGCGCGTCGCGCGCCAGGCTGCTGGTGACAAAGATCGCGCGCCCGGCCGGCGCGGCGCGCAACAACGGGTCCATCGCGCGAATGAGGCGCCAGTTGGCGGTCAGGTTGAGGTCGATGACCTCGCCCCACAACGCCGGGTCGATGTGGCCGAGCGGCGAAAAGACCCCGAACTCGGCGGCATTGCCGACGAGGATGTCGAGCTTTCCGTAACGCTGGTAAAGCGCCGCCGCCAATTCGTCGATCTTGATGAACTCGCGCAGGTCGAGCGGCACCAGCGTGGCGCTGCCGCCGGCGGCGCGGATCCTGTCGTCAACCTCCTCGAGGCCGCCGACGGTGCGCGCCACCAGCACGACATGCGCGCCCTCGCGGGCGAAGCGCAGGGCGACCGCCGCGCCGATGCCGCGCGAGGCGCCGGTAACGAGCGCGATCCTGCCGGCGAGCCGCCCGGCGGCGGTCGCGGCTGTGCCAGATGCTGATGTCACGATGCCGGCGTTCTGAGGCGGCGCAAGTATGCGTACTCATGCCAGGTCAATCCGACCACCACAAAATCCACCGCCGTAATTACCAGCAGCCAAGATGATTGAGTGAAACTGAATCGGTAAAGCTGGTAGATGATAAAGATCCCGAAGACGATGAGCGCGACGGGATAGTACCATAACCGTTCGCGAAGCAGACCGACGATCACCCATAGCTTGATGACGCCATGACTCAACAAATACAACGCCATGAAGCGCTGGGTGCCGACCGACAGATGCTGAGCCCAGTGGACAAGGTAATTGGCAACAAGGTCGCGCGGGTCTTCGGTCAGCTCGGCTCGGGTAATCGCCTCGATAAGCTGCGGCAGGTAGCGTGGGGTAACGAGAAAGGCGCCGAGTGCCGCAAGTATCTCACCGCCGGCGAAAATTGCCTTGAGAACGAGGCTTATCTCGAAGAAGCGGTGCAGGTATTGCTCTGGCTTCGACGGTAACGCGGTCACACGGGCTCGGCGAGCAATGACAACTGCACCGACACCTTGCCGTCATCGGCGTCGGCCGGGCGGATCGGGTAGTCGCCGGTGAAACAGGCGTCGCAGAAGCGCGGGGCGAGCGGGTCGCGGCCGGCTTCTCCCATCGCGCGGTAGAGGCCGTCGATTGAGATGAAGGCGAGGCTGTCGACGCCGATGTGCTGCGCCATCTGGGCGACATTGAAGCGGGCGGCCAGCAGCTGGTCGCGCGACGGGGTGGCGATCCCGTAGAAGCAGGGATGGCTGGTCGGCGGGCTCGAAACGCGCATGTGCACCTCGCGGGCGCCGGCATGGCGGATCATCTCGACGATCTTCATCGAGGTGGTGCCGCGCACGATCGAATCGTCGACGAGGATGACCCGCTTGCCTTCGAGGTCGGCGCGGTTGGCGTTGTGCTTCAGGCGCACGCCGAGATGGCGGATCTGGTCGGTCGGCTCGATGAAGGTGCGGCCGACGTAATGGTTGCGGATGATGCCAAGCTCGAATGGCAGCCCCGATTCGGCGGCATAGCCGAGCGCCGCCGGCACGCCGGAATCGGGCACCGGCACGACGATGTCGGCCGCAACCGGCGCTTCGCGCGCGAGTTCGCGGCCGATCCGCTTGCGCGCCTCGTAGACGCTTTTGCCGTCGAGCACGCTGTCCGGCCGCGCGAAGTAGATGTACTCGAAGACGCAAAGCCGTTTGGGCATCGCGTCGAACGGCTTGACGCTCTTCACCCCGCTGGCGCCGATGATGACGATCTCGCCGGGTTCGACATCGCGCACGAATTCGGCGTCGATGATGTCGAGGGCGCAGGTTTCCGAGGCGAGGATCCACGCATCGCCGAGCCGGCCCAGCACCAACGGCCGCACCCCCAACGGGTCGCGCAGCCCGATCACCGAATCCTGCGACAGCGCAACCAGCGAATAGGCCCCTTCGACCTGGCGCAACGCGTCGCTCAGCCGCTCGACGACGGTGTCTTTGAGGCTCGTCGCGATCAGGTGGACGATGACCTCGGTGTCGCTGGTCGATTGGAACAGGCTGCCGCGGCGCACCAGCTGACGGCGCAACTGGTAGGAGTTGGTCAGATTGCCGTTGTGGCAGATCGCCAGCCCGCCGAACTCGAAATCGGCGAACAGCGGCTGGATGTTGCGCACCGCCACCTCGCCGGTCGTCGCGTAGCGCACATGGCCGATCGCCATCATGCCCGGCAATCGCGCGATGACATCTTTCGAGCTGAAATTGTCGCTGACGAGGCCCGGGCCGCGATGCGCGCTGAACTGCTCGCCGTCATAGGCGACGATGCCGGCCGCCTCCTGCCCGCGATGCTGCAGCGCATGCAGCCCGAGCGCGGTCAACGCCGCGGCGTCGGGGTGGCCATAGACCCCGAAGACGCCGCATTCGTCGTGGAAATGGTCTGGGAAATGGTCTGCGTCAGCGCCGCCGGTCGTCCGCATCCGCCACCTCGCTCCGGCCCGCTTCTGCCATGACGAATATATGACGTTGGCATGCCCATTGCGAGTATGCGCGACGCGCGGCCCCCCGGTCCTCCCCCGGCCCTCCCTCGGGCCCTGAGCCTTTCAGGGATTTACCGCTGCGTCCCGATGACCCGATCGAGCTGTCGGCGATCGCCCGACGGATAGCTCGGCGATGCCGGCGTGGAATCGGGCTTTGACGCGGCCGGTGGCGTCGGCGTGGTCAGCGCCCGCATCGCCCGCTTTGCCTGTTCGGCCGCCGTCGCGTTCGGGTCCGCCTTGTTCAGCAATTCGCCGGCCGCCTCGCTGGTCTTCGCTTTGATAGACTCGGGCAGAAAGCCCTTCAGCATATCGGCGCCCTCGTGCAGGTAGGGGCCGCTTTTTGCGTCGCGAATCCACGCCGGCCGGTCGTTCGCCTGCGGCAGGCTCAGATCGAGCAGCAGATAGGCGAGGCAGACGACGAACAGGCCGCGCGCCACCCCAAAGATGAACCCGAGGGTGCGGTCGATCGGCGACAGCCCGCTCGCATGCACCATGCGGGCAATAAAGCCGGTGATGATCGTCAACACGACAATGCTGGCGATAAACAGCCCGAACCCGGTGATCAATTGCGACAACAGGCGGTCGTGCACGTGCGGCTCGACCTGCGCATCGGTCCACGTGAAGGCGTAGAGCGTGATCGCGGCGGCGCCGACCCAGGCGACGATCGACAATGCCTCGCGAACAAATCCGCGCGCAAAGGCGAAGACCGCCGACAGCACGACGATCCCGATAACCCCCAGATCGAGCCAGTTCATGGCGCCACCATGACCCGGCCGGAGCCGGCGGGAACCCGTCGGCGCGGCGGCGGCGCCAGCCGCGCCACCAGTTCGCCGAGATGACCGATCGGCACCGTCCTCAGTCCTTCGCCGCCGGCCGCCCGCCGCCCGCCGCGCGCAGCCGGCGGGACCGGCATCCAGGCTTCGGCAAAGCCGAGCTTTGCCGCCTCCTTAAGGCGCGCCTCCGCATGCGCGACCGGGCGCACCCGCCCGGACAGCCCGATCTCGCCAAACACGACCGTGTCGGCCGGGACGGGCGTTTCGGTCAATGCCGAGACCAGCGCCGCCGCGACAGCGAGGTCGGCGGCCGGCTCGACGATTCTGAGGCCGCCGGCGATGTTGAGGTAGATGTCGTTGGCGCCGACCGAGAGGCCGCAGCGCGCGTCGAGGACGGCGGTGATCATCGCCAGGCGCGTCGCGTCCCAGCCGACGACGGCGCGGCGCGGCGTGCCGAGCAATGACGGCGCGACCAATGCCTGAACCTCGACCAACACCGGCCGGGTGCCCTCGATGCCGGCGAAGACCGCGGCGCCCGCCGCCTTGCCGGCGCCGTCGCCATCCGGCTCGTCATCGGCATTGGAGCGCTCGGCGAGAAACAATGCCGAGGGGTTCGGCACCTCGACGAGGCCTTTGTCGCTCATTTCGAAGACTCCAATCTCGTCGGTCGCGCCGTAACGGTTCTTGACGGCGCGCAGGATGCGGAACTGGTGGCCGCGCTCGCCCTCGAAGTACAGCACCGTGTCGACCATGTGTTCGAGCACGCGCGGCCCGGCGATCAGCCCTTCCTTGGTGACGTGGCCGACCAGCACGACAATCAGGCCGCGCCGCTTCGCCAGCCCGATCAATTCCTGCGCCGCGCCGCGCACCTGGCTGACCGTGCCGGGGGCGCTGTCGAGCGTGTCGAGATACATCGTCTGGATCGAATCGACGACGACCAGATCGGGCGCATCCTTGATGTCGAGCGCGGCGATGATGTCGCGCACGCTCGATGCCGAAGCGAGAAGCACCGGCGTGTCGGCAACCCCCAATCGCTCGGCGCGCAGCCGCACCTGGTCGATCGCCTCTTCGCCGGTGATGTAGGCGGCAGCAGCGCCGCGAGCCGCGAGCGCGGCGGCGGCCTGCAGCAATAACGTCGACTTGCCGATGCCCGGATCGCCGCCAACGAGGATCGTCGAGCCCGGCACCATGCCGCCGCCGCATACCCGGTCGAGTTCGGCAATGCCGGTATTGAGGCGGGGCGGTCCGGCCGCCTCGCCGCGCAAGGCGACAAAGTCGAGCCCCTGTCCGCCGCGTCGGCCGCCCGATGGGCCGAGGCCCTTCGGCGGGACGGCGCGCGGCAACTCCTCGACCATGCTGTTCCAGGCGCCGCACGCCTCGCAGCGCCCGGCCCAGCGAGGCGCTACCGCGCCGCATTGCTGGCAGGCAAAGCGAGCGAGGGTTTTCGCCATCGATTAACGTCCGTCAAATTCCCCTCTCCACCCTTCAGGGGGGAGAGGGAGGGGCCCGCGCCGCAGGCGTGGGAGGGTGAGGTGGGTGCCGGCAAACGCTCTGGAATCCCCCACCTCACCCCGACCCTCTCCGCCCCCCAATGGGCCATTGCGGGCGGAGAGGGGGAAGATGGGCGGTGCCATCTGCGGCATCATGCTCATGCGGCGCGCACCTCCATCTGGATCGGCCCCTCGGCGCGGCCGTTGATGAACTGGTCGACAAACGGATTGTCGGCGCGGTCGATCTCGGCAGTCGGCCCCTGCCAGATGATCCGCCCCTTGTGCAGCATCGCGATGCGATCGGCAATCTTGCGCGCGCTCGTCATGTCGTGGGTGATCGAGATCGCGGTCGCACCGAGGCCGCGCACGCGTTCGCCGATCAGCCGGTTGATCACGTCGGCCATGATCGGGTCGAGACCGGTGGTCGGCTCGTCGAAAAACAGGATCTCGGGTTCGGCGGCGATCGCCCGCGCCAATGCCACCCGCTTCTGCATGCCGCCCGACAACTCGGCCGGGCCGAGCGAGCCCACTTCGGGGCCGAGCCCGACCGAGGCGAGCTTTTCCAGCGCTATCTGGTGCGCTTGTTGCCGCGGCATGCCGCGCCCCTGGATCAATCCGAACGCGACATTCTCCCACACGCTCAGCGAATCGAACAGCGCGCTGCCCTGGAACAGCATGCCGAATTTAAGCATCAACCGAGCCCGCGC
>DATLTH010000069.1:0-4366 GCA_035533695.1 Allostellaceae bacterium
AGCACCCGAGGTTGTCCCTGAAAATGGTCTCGCACCTTGGAAAATAGGGCGCTTTTCCCGGTTCCTCTGCGCCCCACAACGAAGTTGAAATTACGAGTATCGATCAATGCTCGATAATCGGCCGTTTCCACAAATGCATCAGTAAGCATTGCGGTGTCAGCCTCTGCCCGGGCATCGCCCAAGATGTTCCCCACTCGAGATGCCTCAGATATGGACATCGCTCGCGCCTTTACCCTTTCTGCCGTTTGCAGATAGTAGCCAACTCTGAGATTACGGCAAGTCGCAGTCGGAGATAAGCGCAACCTTGTCCTGCAATGTGCCCATCGCCAAGACCTCCGAAAGACTTCCGACGAATGTGATTCAGGGTGCGCGATTCAAGGCTAACGATGCAAGGCCAACAGCGCGCGGACCTTGGCCGCAATGTCGGGGGCGCGCACCACGTCGGTGATGATCGCGCAGGCATCCGCGCCGGCCGCGAGCGCCTCGGGCACCGTCGCCTCGGTGATGCCGCCGATCGCGACGATCGGGATGCGCACCGCCGCGCGCACCTCGCGCAACAGCCCGAGCCCCTTGCCCGCCGCGTTGTTGCGCAGGCCGCCCGCGTACAGCGGGCCGAACCCGACGTAGTCGGCGCCGCCGCGCTCGGCGGCGAGCGCCTGTTCGACGCTATGAGTGGAGATTCCGACGATCATGTCGCGGCCGGCCAATCGGCGCGCGGCTTCCAGCGGCAGGTCCTCCTGGCCGAGATGGACGCCGGCGGCCCCGGCCAGCATCGCGATATCCACGCGGTCGTCGACGATCAGCATCGCCCCGCGCTCGCGGCACATCGCGGCGATCTCGCGCGCCGCCGCGAGCAGTTCGCGGCTGGAGGCGTTCTTCAGCCGCAGTTGCATCACCCGCGCGCCGGCGTCGAGCAGGATGCGCGCGAGCGCGGCCGGCTCATGGCCGCCCGCCGGATCGACCATCGCATAGAAATGCGAGGGAAATTTCATTTCATCGCCGAGCCGCGGCGCGCGCGGCTAATCGAACGGGAGCTTGCGGGTTGCGATTCCGAGGTCGACCAGCTTCTTGCGCAGCGTATTGCGGTTGAGCCCCAGGATGCGCGCGGCGCGCACCTGGTTGCCCTCCGCCCGGCGCATCGCCTGCTCGATTAGCGGGCGTTCAATTTCGACCACCAGCTTCTGGTAAAGCCCGCGCGGCTCCTCGCCATTGGCTTTTTCGAGGTACTGGGCGACGCGGCGTCCGATGAGCGCGGCGAACGAGTCGGCGCTGTCGCTCTCGGCGCCGGCGGCGGCGGCCGCCGAAGGGCTCCGCGCGAGCGAGATGTCGTCGGCGCGGATGGTATTGCCCGAGGCGAGCAGCGCGGCCCGCAGCATCGTGTTCTCCAACTCGCGCACGTTGCCGGGCCAGTCGTAGGCTTGCAATTTCGCGCGCGCTTCGGGGCTGACCGCGGTCACGCGCGACCCCATCTCGCTGACCGCCTTGGCGACGAAGAAGTCGGTCAGCTCGGGGATATCCTCGCGGCGCTGGCGCAGCGGCGGCAGGTGAATCAGGATGACGCGCAGGCGGAAGTAAAGGTCCTCGCGGAACCGGCGCGAGGCGACCGCCGTTTCGAGGTCCTGGTTGGTGGCCGCGATGATGCGGGCTTGCAGGCGCTGGGTCTCGAAGCCGCCGACCCGGGTGAACTCGCGATCCTGGAGCACGCGCAACAGCTTGGGCTGCAGCTCGAGCGGCAGATCGCCAATCTCGTCGAGGAACAGCGTGCCGGCGCCGGCCACCTCGAACTTGCCCATGCGCCGCTCGGCCGCGCCGGTGAACGAGCCCCGCTCATGGCCGAACAGCTCGCTCTCGACCAGGCCGTGCGGGATGGCCGAGCAATTGACCGGGATGAAGGGTTCGCGCCGGCGCGACTTGACGTGGATTGCGCGCGCCACCAGCTCCTTGCCGGTGCCGCTCTCGCCGCTGACCAGCACCACGTCTATCTTGTCGTTGCTGACCACCCGCCCGATGAGCTTGTAGACCTCCTGGATCGCCGCGCTGCGCCCGATTATCTCGCCGCCGACCAGCTTGCGGTCGAGTTCCTTCTTGACTCTTTCGAGCTCTGAGGCCTGAGCCGCGGTCTCGGCCGCGCGCCCCACGGTCGTCACCACCAGGTCGAGGTTTTCGAACGGCTTGGTCAGGTAGTCGCGGGCGCCGCGCTTGAGCGCCTCGATCGCGTTGTTCATCGTGCTGGCCGCGGTGATCACGACGATCGGCGTCGCGCATCCCTGCTCGCGCGCGGTCGTCAGCACTTCGAGGCCGCCCACGCCGGGCATGATGATGTCGACCAGGGCGACGTCGAAGCGTCCGCTGCCTAGCGCCTCGAGGGCGGCGCCGCTGTCGGCCGCCTCCTCGACGCGCCAGCCCTCGGCCTCCAGCCGATGGCGCAGGACGAGGCGGATGGCGGGGTCGTCGTCGGCAATCAGGGCACGAATTGCGCGCGCTTCGGTCGCGCTGTGAAGATTTTGTTGCGTCTCACTCATTGCGATTCCATGGTAACAGTATCGGCGACCGCGGCAACGGCTGCGAAACCGGCGATCCAGTCTCCGATGCGCCCGGCGGACACCAACACTTCTAAGCGGCCTCCGACGGTTCGGGATCGCGCGGTCCCACCGGCAACGTGACCTTGAAGGTCATGCCGCGCGCGCGATGCTCCTCGGGGTTGACCGGTGGATGACCCGGATGCGGATGGACGGGATGAGGTCCCGCCGCGTGGGCCGCTGGCGCCGTCCGCGAAGGGTTAACGCCGCCCGCCTCGGCCCACAGCTTGCCGCCGTGGGCCGCGACGATCCGCTGGCTCAACACCAGCCCCAGGCCGGTGCCCGAGGGCTTGGTGGTGAAGAACGGGGTGAAGAGCTGCGCCATCTCGGAGGCGCTCATGCCGCGCCCGCTGTCGCTCACCTCCACCCGCAGGAATTGGCGGCGGCGGCCCTCGGCGCTCAGGCGAAACTCGGTTTCCATCCGCGTCCGCAGCCGGATCGTGCCGGCCGTGCCGATCGCCTCGGCGGCGTTGCGGACCAGGTTGAGAAAGGTGCGCTCGAGCGCGGCGGCGTCGGCGCTGATCTCGGGCAGACTCGGGTCGAAAAGCTGCTCGATCGTCACGCCATCGGGCGGATGCGGATGCAGCCCGGCCATCCTGAGCGCCTGGTGGAGCACGCGATGTATATTGACCGGCTCGAAGCTCAGCCGCTGCGGAGAGCTGGCGGCCAGCACCTGTTCGACCAGCGCCGCGATGCGGTTGACGCCCTCCAGGACAAGCCCGCAATACTGCTGGGCGCGGGGGTCGGAGCGCAGGCGCCCCGCCAGCAACTCGGCCGCGCCCTTGATGCCGGTCAGCGGATTTTTGATCTCATGCGCGAGCCCCGCCGGCGACAGCCTGAGATCGAGTTCCGCCGTGCCCAGGGCCTGTGCGGCGCCGCGATGGAGCGCCAGGTCGTGCAGCAGCACTACCGCGCCGCGGCTCGTTCCCCCGGCAGCCAGCAGCGGAGCGACCTCCGCACTGACCGCCGCCATCCGCGACCCCAGACTGAGCCTCGCCTCGGCATCGGCGAGGTCCTGCCCACTGGTTAGGCAGGTCTCGACCATCCGCAGAAGCCATTCGTTGTTGCGCAGGAGGGCGCCGACCGCGCTCTCATTGAGATGCGAGACGCCGAAGAGGGTTTCGGCCGCCGGGTTCATCGCGACGGGAGCGAGCGCGGGGTCGAAAACCACGACGGCATCGCTCAGGCTGTCGACGATTTCCCGCCAAAGGCCGGTGGGAAGCGAGGGGGGCTTGCGCATGACGACGGCGACCAAATCGGACGGTATCACAAAGCGCGCGATGGCCTAAGAACAAGCCTCATGGGCAACAAGAAAGCACTCCCTGCTAATAAATTGGATTTATGTTATTAGTTTTTTTAACGACAAACCACTCCCGCAGGGGTTGCTTGTGGACCTTCCCGGTCGATAGGGTTGGGCCGGGTCAGTTCGGTTCGTCATGCGGGGGAATCTTCTTGCATCGCTAGCGATGGTCTGTCTGATGGGCGCAGCCCTTACCGGTTGTGTGTCAACTCCGGCCACTGACCTGGCATCCAGTCCGGGCGACCGCTTCGCTCTGGTCACCGCCGTCCCGGTTGGCGGATACCCGCATGCTGCGAGCGCAGACCAAACGGCCACGACCGCTCCGTCCAAACCAGATTCCGATATGGACGCCGCGATAGACCTCGCCCAGGGTATTCCGTACGTCCGTAGCGAGCCGCACAAGGTGCCGCCGTTCCCGCTGGTCCTTAATCAAAGCGTCCAGCGCTACGTCGACGACTTCGCCCGGCACAATGAGGGAATCAGGGAA
>DATLTH010000070.1:0-2825 GCA_035533695.1 Allostellaceae bacterium
GCTTATTAACCGGACAGCAGTGTATATGAATATGTATTTACATGTACTTTGTTGTTGCTATATACTAAAATTGAAAGACGTTGCGGTCCGTAAAACTAAATGATCATCCTCGGCATCAATGCGTTTCACGCCGATAGCGCCGCTTGCCTTGTGCGCGACGGCGATCTCGTCGCGGCCGCCGAGGAGGAGCGGTTTCGCCGCGTTAAGCACTGGGCCGGGTTCCCGTCGCAGGCGATTGCCTATTGCCTGCGCGAGGCCGGCGTCGGGCTCGGCGACGTCGATCACGTCGCGGTCAACCAGGACAGCCGCGCACAATTGCCGCGCAAGCTCGCCTGGGTGGCAGCGCACCCGCCGGCGCCGGGTCTGGTGCGGCAGCGTCTGGCGAACCGCCGCAAACGGCAGAGGATTCCCGAATTGCTGGAAGAGGCGTTCCGCGGCGATGCCTTTCGCGGCGCGTTCCACAATGTCGAGCACCATCTCGCGCATCTCTCATCGGCGTTCCACGTCTCGCCGTTCGAGGAGGCGGTCGTTGTATCCGTCGACGGCTTCGGCGATTTCGCGAGCGCAGCCTGGGGCGTCGGGCAGGGCGCCCGGCTGGCCCTCGACGGGCGGGTCTATTTTCCGCATTCGCTCGGCATCTTCTACGAAGCGCTGACCCATTACCTGGGCTTTCCGCACTATGGCGACGAGTACAAGGTCATGGGTCTCGCGCCCTACGGAAAGCCCGCTCAACTCGACAAGATGCGGCAGATCGTACGCCTCGCGCCGAAGGGGGCCTTCGAGCTCGACCTGCGCTTTTTCCGGCATCACATCGAAGAGGTGCCGTATCAATGGGAGAACGCCGCGCCGCAAACCGGCGACCTGTTCTCACCGGCGCTCGAAGACCTGCTGGGGCCACGGCGCCGGTTGGAGGACCCGCTGGACGACCGCCACCGCGATATCGCGCGTTCGGTGCAGGCGATGTATGAAGAGGCGTTTTTTCATCTCATCGGCGCGCTGCACCAACGCTATGGGCTGAGTGACATTGCGCTGGCGGGGGGTTGCGCGATGAATTCCGTCGCTAACGGCAAGATCCGGCGGCAAACGCCGTTCCGCCGCGTCTATGTGCAGTCGGCGGCAGGCGATGCCGGCGGCGCAATCGGCGCGGCCTATGCGGTCTGGCACCGGCTCGGTGGCGCCCGCTCCTTCGTGATGGATCACGCCTTCTGGGGACCGCATTACGCGCCCGCCGACATCGCGGTGCTGCTCGCGGCGCGGCAGGGCGAGATTCGCGACGCCGGTTGCGCGGTCGAAGAGATCGGTGACGAGGACGAGCTATGCCGCCGAACCGCGACGGCGGTTGCCGAGGGCAAGGTCGTCGGCTGGTTCCAGGGCCGCATGGAATGGGGGCCGCGGGCGCTCGGCAATCGCTCGATCGTCTGCGACCCGCGGCGCGCCGATATGAAGGCGATCCTCAACGCCAAGATCAAGCGCCGCGAATCGTTCCGTCCGTTCGCCCCGTCGGTGCTCGACGACGCGGTCGCCGACTGGTTCGAGGAAGACGATGCCGTGCCGTTCATGACGCAGGTGTTTCAACTGCGCGAAGAGAAGCGCGCCGCGGTGCCGGCGGTGACGCATGTCGACGGGTCGGGGCGGCTGCAAACCGTCTATCGCCACACGAACCCGCGCTACTACAAGCTGATCGAACGCTTCCGCGATCTGACCGGGGTGCCGATGGTGCTGAACACCTCGTTCAATGAGAACGAGCCGGTGGTCTGCCGGCCGGAGGAAGCGCTGGACTGCTTCCTGCGGACCCGAATGGACGTCCTCGTTCTGGGGGACTATGCGATCGTCCGGCGGCCCGGGAGCTGCGAATGATCCTGGCCCCAACGGAATTGGCGAAACAGGCTCATCCCTTTGCTTCCGGTGCGATCAACATCTTGTAGGTGAGGGGTGCGTGGCCGGCGGCGATGCCGAGCAAGGTCTGGGCCTTGGACGTCTATCACGGCCTGCGCCGCAGGGTCTCGTCGCGTCTGCTTCTTCTTCCCGGCGTATTCCGCCTGCGAAAAGCTGCCCTGCCGCTGCATTGCCCCGCCCCTCGGTCCCCCCGGACCGCCGGATTCTACACGACGCAGCGACCCAACCCGGGTCATTTTTCAGCGTTTCCCTAGTGCCGTTTGACGAGCCCGGAATACAGCGGGGGTCGGTAGTCAGTCGGATGAGTCGAACCGGGCATAGACTCGCGCCACAGCCATATGGCCGCGCGCAAAATCGCGCTGCCCTCACCGCCGGCGAAGGTCAGATCGGGACAGCGGTACGGGTGCAGGTGCGACAGCAACAGATGGTGCAGAGTAAGACTCATCTTCGGCCACGGGCGGCGACTGACGCGACCGCTCGGTAAGCGAAAGACGCTCCGCCCGCGGCAGGGCGGCTTACCCATATACTTGAGCGCGCCATCAAAGTCGTGGACCCCGACTACCTTGATCCCCGGAACGTCGAAAATGCCACCTTCGAACCGGGCGCGCTGGCGTGCCGAAGGAAACTTCCCCCAGATGAAGCCTTGGATGTGGGGGGCAATCAGCCGCCCTTGATCGACATGTGGAACGACACTGCCGGCAGGCAATGGTTCGAGGTACCGAAAGTTGCGGTAAATCTCGAACTCGATGATGACAAGGTAGTTCAAACCTTTCAAAGCGCGACGGACCCGGTACCCGATCTAGGTTTCGGGCTTTCGGGGGTCCGGGCTAAGTCGTGGGCGCGGAATTGCGCCGATTACGTGAAAAAAGGTCCCCCTCCCGCAAAACTTAGGATGCTACGTTACGCGAATCGGGAAGAAATCTTGTTAG
>DATLTH010000071.1:0-2064 GCA_035533695.1 Allostellaceae bacterium
GGCGCCGAGCTTTGCCCTGGTCGGCAAGGAGATGAAGCTGACGGTCCGCGTCGAGGATCGGCCGATGCCCGCCGCGCATGCCGCGGCCGGGGGCGAAACTCAGGCCCGGCTGACGTGGCGCAAAGACGGCGGTGCGCCGCATGCGGTGATGGTTCCGGTCGGCCGCGATGCGCCGTTGTCGATCCCGATCGATCACGGCGGCCCCAATGTGATCGAACTCGAGGTCGCGCCGGGGCCGCAGGAATTGACCCTCGCCAACAACCGCGCCGTCGTCTCCGTCAACGGCGTGCGCGACCGGCTCAAGGTGCTGCTGGTGTCGGGCGAACCGCATGCCGGCGAGCGGGTGTGGCGCAACATTCTCAAATCCGACCCGTCGGTCGATCTGGTGCATTTCACGATCCTGCGTCCCCCCGAAAAGCAGGACGGCACGCCGATCAAGGAATTATCGCTGATCGCCTTTCCGATCCGCGAATTGTTCGACACCAAGCTCAACGAGTTCGACCTGATCATCTTCGACCGCTACAACCGGCGCGGCATCATCCCTCGGGCCTATATCGAGAATGTCGCGCGCTACGTGCGCAACGGCGGCGCTTTTCTCGAAGCCGCCGGCCCCAGCTTCGGCACGCCGATGAGCCTCTACCGCACCCCGCTCGGCGAAATTCTGCCGACCGAACCAACGGGCCAGGTCGACGAAGAGGGGTTCAAGCCGCAATTGACCGCGCTCGGCCGGCGCCACCCGGTGACCGAGGATCTGCCGGGCGCCGGCAAACCGGGCGGGCAGCCGACCTGGGGCCGCTGGTTCCAGCAGGTCGAGGCGCGGGTGCATCACGGCACCGTCGTCATGAAGGGCGATCACGGCGAGCCGCTGCTGATCCTCGACCGGGTCGGCAAGGGCCGGGTGGCACAGCTTCTTTCCAGCCAGATATGGCTGTGGGCGCGCGGCTTCGAGGGCGGCGGGCCGCAGGCCGAGTTGTTGCGCCGGCTGGCCTATTGGCTGATGAAGGAGCCCGATCTGGAGGAGAACGACCTGCGCGCTTCCGTCGACGGCGACCGCCTCGAGGTGACCCGCCAGTCGCTTCAGCCGGACGACCGCCCGGTCACCGTGACCATGCCCGACGGGTCGACCACCACGCTCAAGCTCGCGGCGACGAAGGGCGGGCGCAGCACCGGGACGTTGGCGATCTCCCAGATGGGCCTTTACCACGTCAGCGAGGGCAGCCGCACCGCGCTCGCCGCGGCGGGCCCGCTCAACCCGATTGAATTTGCCGACGTGGTGACCACCGCCGACAAGCTCGGCCCGATCGCGCGGGCCACCGGCGGCGGCGTGTTCTGGGTCGGCGACGACGGCATGCCGGGGATTCGCCGGGTCTCGCCGGGCCGGGAAACCGCCGGAAGCAGTTGGATGGGATTTCGCCAGAACGGCGATTATGTCGTGACCGGGTTCAGCCAGATGCCGCTGCTTCCCGCGTTCGTCGCGCTCTTTCTGGCGATCGGCTTCATGCTCGCGGCGTGGCGCCGCGAGGGGCGGTGAGGGCGGGAGCCGCCGCTGACCCGGCGGGATGGTAAGCCTCAGGGCGTTCCATATCGACGCTTACCGGCTCGGAAATCTGGGGAATGTCGGGTGATGAAGACACCGCTGCTCCGGCGCGCGCAGATCTGGTGCAGAGTTGCTCTCGGTTGCGATCCCCTGTTTGCGGGAGTCCTTGCCGCGGCTCAGCTTTGGCTGGGCCTGCTTTGGTTTTTTTACTGGGGTTATGGAATCGAACGGGGCGTCATATTGGCTGTGGTCTTGGCCGGCCTGATCGTGCTGCGTTTCCGCCCGCGCCCGCTCTCGTCCGAAAGACCGGCCGGCATGCCGCTAGTGCCTCCCGTGTTGCGAGTTCTGCTGATTGCGGCGCTCTTGCTTGACGTGGGTATGATGGTCGACAGCGACGTCCGCAGCGTGCGCACCTCCAAGATTCCCATGGACGAAGGCCAGACAAGTTGGCGTGCCGCACGCCTGTTGTGGCACGGTGACAACCCTTATGGCTTCGGTGCGCTGACCGATCTGAACGCTTATGCGAC
>DATLTH010000072.1:0-6398 GCA_035533695.1 Allostellaceae bacterium
AGGCCGACCATATCGTCTACGACGCGCTGGTCGATGCGCGCATTCTGGGCCTGGCCCGGCCCGGCGCCGTGCTCGAACATGCCGGCAAGCGGGGCGGGCGGCCGTCGCCGAGCCAGCCCGACATCTCGGCGCGGCTGATACGCCTGGCGCAGGGCGGCCATCGGGTGCTGCGGCTGAAAGGGGGCGACCCCTGCGTCTTCGGCCGCGGCGGCGAAGAGGGTCTCGCACTGGCGTCGGCGCAGATCCCGTTCCGCATCGTGCCCGGCATCACCGCGGGGATCGGCGGCCTCGCCTATGCCGGCATCCCGGTGACCCACCGCGACATCGCCTCGGCGGTCACCTTCGTCACCGGGCATGACCGCGGCGGCGGCGTTCCCGACGGCGTCGATTGGCCGGCGATCGCCCGGGGCTCGCCGGTCATCGTGCTCTACATGGGATTGAACCATCTCGCCCGCATCGCGGCGCGGCTGATCGCGGCCGGCCGCAGCCCGAACGAGCCGGTCGCCATCGTCAGCAAGGCAACGACGGCCGATCAGCGCGTGCTGGTCTCGACGCTGGCGGAAGCCGCCGCCGCCGCAGCGGCCGCAGCGATCGAGGCGCCGACAATCATCGTCATCGGCGAAATCGTCCGCCTGCGCCCAATGCTCGACTGGTTCGGCTAGGCTAACGCGCCAGCAGGTCGGGGAACGGGAAGCGCAGCCGGAAGTCCAGATCCCAGCTCGCTCCGTGAAACCACGACGGCAATGGCGGGAACCGGCCAGCCGCGGCAACCATCTGCTCGACGCGGGCATCGATATCCGGGTAGCCCGAACTTTGGGCGATGGCGATGTGCGCGATCGTCCCGTCGGCGAGAACGGTCAGGGCGATGACGGTCTCGCCGCCGCGGCCGGCGATCACGCCGGTCGTCAAGAGGTCGAGATGGCGCCGGGTCAACGTCACGAGCTGGGCGAGATAGTCTTCACGCGTCGCGGCGGGTCCGGGCGCGCCGTCCTCGTGCCCCGGTTTTTCAGGGCGGACGGCGGGACGTGCTGCCGCAGGCGTCGGCTTCGGCGGCGCGGGCGGGCGGGGCGGCGCGGGATGCGCCTCCGGCGGCGGCTTCGGCTTGGGCGCCGGCTTGGGCGCCGGCTCGGGCGCTGGCTTGGGCGCCGGCTGGGGCATCGGCTCGGGCGGCGGCACCACGGCGGCGATCCGCGGCGGCGGCGGTTCAACCGGAGTGGGCGGCGGGGCTGGCGCAGCCTGGGGCACTGGCGTGGGCTTCGCGCCGAGATCCTCGGAAGCGAGGGAGGTCGGGGTTGGCGGCTTCTCGGGCGCTTGCGGCGGCGCTTCCAGGACGAGCTGCACCGGGATCGCGCCGGTGGTTTCGGCCGGCGCGCCGGTCCAATCCAGCAGCAGCAATAGCGGCAGCAGGTGGACGCCGAGAGAACCGATGATGCCGAACGGCGGCGACCGTTGCCGCCTCAGCGGTGATGGCGGTGCCGGCTCTGCTTCCGCCCGGTCCGGGTCGAGCCACCACGATGCGCCCAATTCGACCGCAAACGGCGCCCAGGCAAACCTCAGCTGCGGTTCCGGCTCCGCCGTCGCGAGCTCCGGGTCGAGCCACCAGGACGCACCGAACTCAACCGGGAACGGCGCCCACGTGTCGATCAGCTCGAATTCCGGCTGCGCCGGCGCGGGCGCGATTGCCGGACCGATCGCGACGCGCGGGTCCGGCAGGCTCCGACCGGTGTGCCGGCGAAGGCCGGTTCCGGGGTGTTCAGGTGGATCGTCCGGCCGCACCGCGCAGTTTCCCGTCCCGCAGCGTCTCTAACGCCCGACCGGCGCGTCGGGGAAAACCTGGATGTATTCCAGCGCAATGCTGCGCGCCTGGATCCATTGCGGAAGCGGCGGAAAGCGGCGGACCGCGGCAACCATCTGCTCGATGCGGCTGTCGATATCGCGATAGCCCGAGCTCTGCGTGACCGCGATATGGGTGATCGAGCCGTCGTCGAGGACGACGAGCGACAGTACCGTCCGACCGCTGCGGCCGGCGATCAAAGAGGCCGGCAGCATCCCGTAAGATCGCCGGATCAGCGCCGCGCAATAGGCGAGGTATTCGTCACGAGTCGCCGCCGGACCGGGGATGCGCCCTGGGTGCGGCCCTGGGTGCGGTGCCGGGTGGGGCGCCGGGTGCGGCTTCGGCATCCGCCCGACCGCGACGGCCTGCCGCATCGGGCGGTCGACCTCCGGCGCCTGTTCGGGGCGCGGCGGCAGGATTGCCGGTGTCGGCGGCGGAGCGGGCGTCGGCAGAGCCGACACCAGTTCGCGCGGTGGATTCGGCTTCGCGCCGGCCGGACGATCCGCTGAAGCGGCGGGTTCGCCGATGTCGATCGAGGCGAGCCGCCCCGGTGGTTTCCGAATTTCGCTCTTCGGCCGGGGCGGCAAGGCGGGCGGCGGCTTGACGATCACCAGTTGCACCGGGATCGGAACGGCGATCTCGGCCGGGGCGCTGGTCCAGCGCAACAGAACGAGCAGCGGCAGCAGATGGATGGCGAGCGAACCGACGAGCCCGAACGGCAGCGTGCGCTGTCGCGGCGCCGGCGGCGGCTTTTCCGGCTCGGCAGTCGCGCGCTTCGGATCGAGCGGCGCGTCGTCCACAAATCCCGGCGGCGCCGGCTCGGATGTCAGGACCGGCTCGTGCTGCGGCGCCAGCGGGCATTCCGTTGCGGTCGGATCGATCTCGAACCGATCGAGGAGATCGTCCGGCCGCACCGTGCGACCCCGTCGCGTCAGCTTGCGGCGTCGGCGACGCCGGCAAGTTCGAGCCAGGCCGCCTCGTCGAGGATCGCGACGCCGAGCGCCGCGGCGCGCGCCGCCTTCGAGCCGGCATCGGCGCCGATGACGACGTAATTGGTCTTCGACGACACCGAACTGGCGACATTGGCGCCGAGCGCTTCGGCGCGCGCCTTGGCTTCCGAGCGGCTCATCGATTCGAGGCCGCCGGTGAAGACGATCGTCTTGCCGGCGAGCGGCGAGGCTTCCCGCCGGGCCGGCGCCTGGTAGTCGAGCACGGTCACTTCGCCGGCGAGATCGTCGAGCACCGCGCGGTTATGCGGCTCGGCGAAAAACCCGATGATGTCGGTCGCCATGTCGGTGCCGATGCCGTGCACGTCGAGCAGCCCGGCATAGGCCGGGCTGTCGGGGTTACCTTGTTCCCCGGCAGCCGCCTCCATCTCATGCCGCCACGCGGCGAGCGAGCGGTAATGCCGCGCCAACAGCCGCGCCGTCGCCTGTCCGACCTGCGGAATGCCGAGGGCATTGATGAAGCGGTCGAGCGCGATCTGCCGGCGCTGGTCGATCGCGGCGATCAGCTTCCTGGCGCTGGCCTCGCCCCAGCCGTCGCGAGCGGCGATAATTTCCGCCTTCAGCCGGAAAATGTCGCCGGGCTGGCGGATCAGCCCGTCCCGCCAGAAATCGGTAATGTGCTTGTCGCCCAAGCCCTCGATGTCGAAACAGTCGCGCGCAACGAAGTGCTTCAGGCGCTCGACCGCCTGCGCGGCGCAGATCAGGCCGCCGGTGCAGCGCCGCACCACCATGCCGCCTTCGCGCACCGCCAGGCTGTGACAGACCGGGCAGTGATCGGGAAATTCGTAGGGCTGGGCGTCGGGTATCCGGCGGTCGAGCACCACCCCGACGATTTGCGGGATCACGTCGCCGGCGCGCTGGACGATGACCGTGTCGCCGATGCGCACATCCTTGCGGCGGATTTCGTCCTCGTTATGCAACGTGGCGCGCTGCACGACGACGCCGCCGACCGTGATCGGTTCGAGCATCGCGGTCGGGGTCAGCGCACCCTGCCGCCCGACCGTGATCATGATATCGCGCATGACGGTCTGCGCCTGCTGCGCCGGAAACTTGTGGGCGAGCGCCCAGCGCGGCGCGCGGCTGACCATGCCGAGCCGGTTTTGCAGCGCGAGGTCGTTGACCTTGTAGACGACGCCGTCGATGTCGTAGGGCAATTGGCTGCGCCGCTCGCCGATGTCGCGGTAATAGGCGAGCACCTCCTCGACCCCGCGGCACAGCAGCGAGTTCTCGTTGACCGTGAAGCCCCATTCGCGAAAGCGCTCGAGCGCCTCCTGATGAGTGCGGGCGAAAGCCTGGCTCGTCTCGCCCCAGTGGTAGGCGAAGAATTTGAGCGGCCGCCGCGCGGTGACCGCCGGATCGAGCTGGCGCAAGGACCCGGCGGCGACGTTGCGGGGATTGGCGAAAAGCGGCTCCCCCGCCGCGGTGCGCTCCTCGTTGACCGCGAAGAACCCGGCCCGCTCCATGTAGATTTCGCCGCGGATCTCGACGATGTCGGGCCAATCCTTGCCGGCGAGGACCGACGGCACGGTTTTGAGCGTGCGGATGTTGGCGGTGACGTCTTCGCCGGTGACGCCGTCGCCGCGCGTCGCGCCGACGACCAGCCGGCCCGCTTCGTAGCGCAATGCCGCCGACAGCCCGTCGATCTTCGGCTCGGCCATGACCTCGATCACGTCCTCGGCGACCTGCGCCTCGGTCGCCGTGCGCCGGAAGAAGTTGCGGATGCCGGCGAAAAAGTCGCGCACATCCGCTTCGGCGAAGGCGTTTTCCAGCGACAGCATCGGCACGCGGTGGGCGACTTTGGCAAACCCGGCGGCGGGCGTCGCGCCGATGCGGCGCGACGGGCTGTCGGCGCGGACCAATTCGGGGAAGCGCGCCTCGATCGCGGCGTTGCGCCGGCGCAGCGCGTCATAATCGGCGTCGGACAATTCCGGCGCCGCCTCGGCATAATAGAGCCGGTCGTGATGCGCGATCTCCGCCGCCAGCCGGGCAAGTTCGGCCCGCGCCTCATCCTCCGCCAACTGCTCGACCGGCGGTGCGGCGTCGACCGCGCTCATGGCTGCGCCCCGGCGATGAGGCTCGCGGCGGCGGCGCGCGCCTCGGCGGTGACGGTGCTGCCCGACAGCATGCGCGCGATCTCCTCCTGTCTGGTGTCGGGGTCGAGTTCTTCGACCTGGGTCACCGTCATGCGCTCGGCCTGGCGCTTGGCGACGCGCCAGTGATGCGCGCCGCGCGCCGCGACCTGCGGCGAGTGGGTCACGACCAGGACCTGCAGCCCGATGCCGAGCCGCTGCAGGCGCTCGCCGACCGCCGCCGCGACGGCGCCGCCGATGCCGCTGTCTACTTCGTCGAAGATCAATGTCGGAACGGGCGAGGTGCCGGCGAGCACGAGCTTCAGTGCCAGCATGAAGCGCGACAATTCGCCGCCCGAGGCGATGCGCGCCAGCGGGCCGAAGGGCGCCCCCGGATTGGTCGCCACCTCGAACTGCACCCGCTCGGTGCCATGCTCGCTCCAGTCCGCTTCGTCGAGCGGGGTCAGCACGGTGCGGAAGCGCGCCTTGTCGAGCCGCAGCGGTTTCAGCTCGGTAGCGACCGCCGCATCGAGCTGTTGCGCTGCGGATTGCCGGGCGTGCGACACGGCGGCGGCAGCTGCAAGGTAGGCCGCGCGCGCCTCCGCCGCCGCCTCGTCGAGCGCCGCGACGTCTTCGGCGCCGGTATCGATCGCAGCGAGCCGGGCGGCGAGGGCTTCGCGCAGCAGCGGCAGATCGGCGACGCCGACAGCGTGCTTGCGGGCGAGCGCGCGCAGCGCGAAGAGCCGCTCCTCGACCGCCTCGAGCGCCCGCGGATCGAGTTCCAGTGCATGGCCGGCCTGCGTCAGCGCGGAGAGCGCCTCGTCGGTTTCCGCAGCGGCGCGCTCGGCCGCGGCGAGGGCGCCGTCGAGCAGGCCCTGCGCCCGGTCGCGGGCGCGCTCCAGCCGGCGCAGCGCGCGGGCAAGCGCGCGCTGGGCGCCGGAATCGCCATCGATCTCGGCGATCGCCTCGGAAACCGCCTCGCCGAGGCGCTCGGCGTTTTGCAACAGCGCGCGGCGGGCGCCGAGCCGCTCTTCCTCATCGCCTTCCGGCATCAGCGCGTCGAGTTCGGCGCGGTGATGGCGCAACAGATCCTCTTCGGCCCGGCTGTCGGCGAGGGCGCGCGCCGCCGCGGCTGCACGATCGCGCGCCAGGCGCCAGGCCTGCCACGACGCGGCGAGCGCATCGGGCGTGACCTCGTGCGCGGCGAAGGCGTCGAGCAATGCGCGGTGGGTCGCCGGGTCGAGCAGCCCGCGCTGTTCGCCCTGGCCCTGAATTTCGACCAGGCTGTCGCCAAGCTGGCGCAGCAATCCGACGCTTGCCGGCTCGTCATTGACGAAGGCCCGGCTGCGCCCGTCCGCGCCGACCAGACGGCGCAGGACGATGCCGCCGGCGAGGTCGGTTGCGATGCCCGCTTCGCGCAGCAATGCCGCGGCCGGGTGATCGGGTTCGACGGCGAATTCGGCGGCAACCGCGGCCTGCTCGGCGCCG
>DATLTH010000073.1:0-2748 GCA_035533695.1 Allostellaceae bacterium
TCCCCAGCCGGCCGGCGGCTGATCCGGCAGGCCGGAGAGATGGGTCAGCCCCGCCACCGCCTGCGCCACCGGGCCGAAGGTCGTGTAATGGTGATTGCGGCCGGTATGGCCGTAGCCCGACATCGACACATAGACGATATCGGGCTTGATCTTGCGCTGTTCGTCATAGCCCAGCCCCCAATTGCGCAATACGCGAGAGCTGAAATTCTCGATCACGATGTCGGAGACGGCGATCAGCCGCCGGGCGATCTCCAGGCCCTTCGGGCTGCGGACGTTGAGGCTGAGGCTCTTCTTGTTGACGTTGGTGTCGTTGAAATTGCCCGAATTGTTCAGGTTGGCTTCGAGGTGCTGCGGCGTCGTCGAACTCGGCAATCGGCCGCGCTCGCTCTCCGGCCACTCGATCTTGATGATTTCGGCGCCGAACGCGCCGAGCCAGCGCGTCGCCCACGGCCCGGCGCGGACCCAGCTGAAATCCACCACGCGAACATTGTCGAGGGCCCGCGGTCGAGACATGGCGATGGTTCTCCGGCGTCACCATTCAGGGCGCGACTCAGGCGCGGCGCGCAAGAAGACGAAATCAGCCTCGCCGGTTCAAGATGCGGGCGGCTTCAGCTGCGAGCTTGGCGTCGAGCCGGCGATCTGCCGCTCTTCCTCGGTCATGTCCGCCGGGATGTCGGCAAACAGCGGCGTGCTCAGATAGCGCTCGCCGGTATCGGGCAGCATCGCGAGGACGGTCGAGCCCGGCGGCGCTTCGGCGCAAACCTGCAGCGCCCCGGCAAAGGTCGCGCCGGAGGTGATGCCGACAAAGATCCCCTCCTTCTGGGCGAGTTCGCGGCTGCAGCGCATCGCGTCGGCCCCGGTGACGCGCACGATCTTGTGGATGACCCCGCTCTCGACCGCATCGCTCGTTAATTTCGGGATGAAATCGGGGCTCCAGCCCTGCATCGGGTGCGGGTTCCACGCCGCGTTGGCGGCGGCGGGCGACCCGTCGCCCCGGCGTTGCTGCCCGGTGCCGCTGGTCAGCATCGGCGCATCCTGCGGTTCGCACACGACGATCTTGGTATCCGGCCGCTCCTTTGCCAGCACCCGGGCGACGCCTTTGAGCGTGCCGCCGGTGCCGAAGCCGGTGACCCAATAGTCGAGGCGTTCGCCGGCGAAATCATCGACGATCTCGCGCGCGGTCGTGCGCGAGTGCATGTCGGGGTTGGCCTCGTTCTCGAACTGGCGGGTCAGGAACCAGCCATGCGCCGCGGCCAGTTCGTTGGCCTTGTTGACCATGCCCATGCCGCGCTCGGATGCCGGCGTCAGGATGACCTTGGCGCCGAGAAAGCGCATCAGCCGGCGCCGCTCGACGCTGAAGGTTTCGGCCATCGTAACGACCAGCGGATAGCCCTTCTGGGCGCAGACCATCGCCAGGCCGATTCCGGTATTGCCGCTCGTCGCCTCGATGACGGTTTGGCCGGGTTTGAGCTTGCCGGTGCGCTCGGCCTCCTCGATGACGCCGAGCGCCAGGCGGTCCTTGACCGAGCCGAGCGGGTTGAACGCCTCGATTTTGACGTAGAGGTTGATCCCGGCGGGCGCCAGGCGGCCGATCTTGACCACCGGGGTGTTGCCGACCGTCTCCAGGATGTTTGCGAATTTCCGCGCCAATTCCGCCTCCCGATGTTCCCGGCGGACCAACGCCGCACCGATGGGCCGCGCCGTCCGCTCGCTCAGAGCGCCAGAAACGAGCCTACCTCATTTGTCGACGCCCGCGAACATCGACCATTTTGCCAGAGCGTCGATCCGAAACGCATGGGGAAGCCCCGACACGAAAAACCCGCCGGCAGCGCGCCGGCGGGTTTCACGGTGACAGGCGGCGTTCGCCGCCTGCTCAGTCCTTAGAACTTCACCTTGAAGTCGAAGTCGAGGATGTTGCCGTTGCTGGCGCGCACGTTGGCCGCGGTCAGGCGGCGGTCCAAGATGTATTCAAAGCCGGTATCGATGAACGGCACCGGGCTCCAGATCAAATTGAGGTGCGCCGTCTCGATCTCCTTGTTGTAAAATGTTCCATGAGTGACCGAGAGCAGCGCATTCGGCAGATCCTGATGGCCGATGCCGTAGGTCAGGCTCGAGCGCAGGGTCGGCGTCCACCAGTGCTGGTAGTTCACTTCGCCGCCCCAGGTCGACACCGTGGTGGCGACGATCGCCGATGCGCCGGTCGCCGAAGTCGGGCCGCCGTTGCCGTAGAGGCCCTTGGTGCCGTAATTGGTCGCGATGCCTTGGAACAGCGTGTTCGAGCCGGAGCCCGGCGGGTTGTTCCAGTGGCCGAGGCCGTCGCCGGCAAAGAACTGGAAGCCGAGGTTGTCCCTGGTCCAGCCGAGCCATTGCGGCTTGACGTTGCCGCTGAAGCCGCCGCCATAGCCGATGTAATTCCGGCTGATGAACAACCCGTCGTTGATCTCCTCGTCGCGCAGGACGCCGTGCAGCTGGAAATGCCCCCAGGGCTGCTCCCAGTTCAACACCAGCGCCACATCCGGCATCGGGGTCTTGCCGATATTGCTGAGGAAGGATGGGGATCCCGCGGTGATCGGCAACGAGCCGGCGCCGTTGGCGCCGCTCTGATCGGAGAACGCGCCGAGCGGGGTGGCGATCTGGGTGTAGGGCTGCACCAGATAGCCGCCGACGCTGGCGCCCAGCCAGGGCACGTCGGCCTTGTAGCCGATCTGCGGCGCGCGGGCCCAGCCCCAGGTGCCGACATCGCCGCCG
>DATLTH010000074.1:0-8519 GCA_035533695.1 Allostellaceae bacterium
CGCCACCGTTCCGGCAAAACCGCGAAACTCGCTGTCCGGCCGGTTCACCCACTGCACCGGGAAGCGGAACGGCCGGTCGTCTGCGGCATCGCTGACCTCGATGCCTTCGAGGTATTCGAGGAGGCTCGGTCCGTCGTACCAGGGCGTGCGCGCCGAGCGCTCGGTCAGGTTGTCGCCGAAGCGCGCCGAAAGCGGGATCATCACCAGCGAGGCGAACCCCATATCGGCGGCGAAGCGCGTGTAATCGGCGGCGATCCGGTCGAACACCGCGCGGTCGAACCCGACGAGGTCGAGCTTGTTGACCGCGAGCACGATGTGGCGGATGCCGAACAGCGAGCAGATCAGCGAATGGCGCCGCGTCTGCGGCAAGACCCCCTTGCGCGCGTCGACGAGCAGTACGGCGAGATCGGCATTCGAGGCGCCGGTTGCCATGTTGCGGGTGTACTGTTCGTGGCCGGGACTGTCGGCGACGGCGAAGGACCGAAGCGGCGTCGAAAAATGGCGGTAGGCGCCATCGATCGTGATGCGCTCGTGGCGCTCGTCCTCGAGCTGGTCGCCCTTAATGACATCGGCATTGCAAAGCAGCCGGCCGATCAGCGTCGATTTGCCGTCACCGACCGAGCCGCAGGTCAAAAACCGCAACTGGCTTTTGTTGCCCACCGGGGTTATCGGCGTGCGGTCGTCGGTGCGGTCGTCGGGCATCAGAAATACCCCTGCCGCTTCTCCCCGGGCTGCAGCGGCAGCCGGTCATCGTCGACCATGATCCACACGCCGTCGCGCGATACCACCGGGCGCGCCCTGGAAAAGCAAAGCGGCACCACCGCGATGCCTTCGGCGTCGATGGATTCCCAGACGTCGAGTTTGGTCCGGTGGGACAACCTGACTCCCGGTCTATCCAGTCTCGGCAGGGCCTCGGGGGTCATTCCGCCCACCGCGCGCCAACGCTTTCCGAACGGTGTCGAGCAGGGCTTGTTCGCTGAACGGCTTTGGCAAGTACGATACCACTCCGCTCGCGACAGCCCGTGTCAGCTCGTCGTCCGTGGGGCACGCTGTTATCAGGATTGTCGGGATCCGACAACCCTCGGCGGTCAGGTAATCATGCAGCGCCAGCCCGCTCATGCCCGGCATCCTCACGTCGAGGATCAGGCAGGACGCCCGGTTTGGTTCGGGCGCGTTCAGGAACTGCTCGGCCGACGCGAACACATCCGCGGTAAAGCCATGTGATTTTAAGATGCGCTGCAACGCGTCGCGGACGGGCTTGTCGTCGTCAACGATCGAGATCAGCCGTTCCATCGAGGAGCACGCGCGCCGTGACACCGACCGACCATACGTCCTTGCCGGATGTGAGATCGATCGGTCGTCGAGACACAACGCTAGCGACAAGGGCCACCGCAATCACTCCTTGGTGTAGACCGGATCACGCCCCGGTCGCGCCCGGGTCGCGCGGCATCAGCCGGAGCGGTCGGCAGGTTGAAGCCGACCCTGGCGCCGCAGCGCTCGCCGGACGATGCCCACAACGAGCCGCCATGGGCTTCGACGATCGAACGGCTGATCGAAAGACCCACGCCGATCCCACCCGGCTTCGTCGAATAGAACTCCTCGAAGATGCGAGACACCTGCTCGGGGTCGAGCCCGCTCCCGGTATCCTCCACCGAGACACCGATTGCACCGGTGTGATCGACCGCGGTTCGCACCGTCAACTGACGCGCCCGAACGCCGGGCTCCGCCATCGCCTCCAAGGCGTTGGTGACGAGGTTCAGCATCACCTGCTGCAATTGCACCGGGTCGCCCATGACGAAGAGCGGCGACGCTGCGAGGTCGGCCTGCACGGCGACGTGCTGTCGATCGATCGCGCCCTGCGACAGGTCGAGGACCTGGTGGACGACCTCGTTGATGTCCAGCCGCCGCCGCCTTGGGGGTTCCTTGTTGAACAGCGAGCGGATGCGGGCGATCACATCGCCGGCACGGTGGCCGTCGGCGACGATGCAGCCTGCCGCTTCGCGCGCGTTGTCGAGCATCGGCGGCTGCCGCGCCAAAAACCGCGCGCAGGCGGCGCCATTGGCAACGATCGCAGCAAGCGGCTGGTTGATCTCATGGGCGATCGCCGCGGCAAGTTCGGCGACGGTGGCAAGGCGCAAGGTGCGGGCCAGCTCGGCCTCGGCAACGCGCAACGCACTTGCCGTCTGCATGCGCTCCTGCTCGGCGGCCTCGCGCTCGGCGATCTCGACCTGCAACGCAGCGTTGGCGCGCACCAGATCGGCGGTCCGCTGTTGGACGGTGGTCTCCAGCGCCCGCTGCGCGCGATGCCGCTGGGAACTCCACGCCAGGCTCATCGCGGCGCAGAGCACGAAGGCGACAAACGACGGCAATTCGGCCAGACTGATATGCCAGTCGAGCAGCGGTGGCGTCCAAATATCCTCGACCACCACTGTCGATAAAACCAGCGCCACCAGCCCGGGTCCGATACCGAGCCACGCACTGGCGACAACCGCCGCGTAAAACGGAAACGCCAAAAAATGGTCGGTTGTCAGTTGGATCAGGGCCGCCGCCGCTATCGCGGCAGCGACGAAGCCCACCGTCAATCCGTAAGGAACCAGAGGACGGCGCCGAACCCAGCTGCCACCGCCGCCCGGCTCGGAATGAGCGGAAGCGGCGGCGTCGCTTGCCTCGTCGGAGACCGGCATCAGACTGCGAGTTGCCGCTGTGCCGGCAAATCGTCCTCGATGAAAAAAGCGACGACCTCGTCAATCCCGCTGTCGCGGCCAAAGCCGAGGGTTTCGGCGCGCGGCGTCGCGAGCCCCTGCGGCCACCCCGAAACGATCGCCTGGATCGTGGGATCGGGCTGCCAGCGGATGCGGGCATAAGCCGCGTCGCCACCGGCGCGGCGCAGCGATGCCGCCATCTCGCCGACGGTGACCGAGAAGCCCGGCAATTGCAGCGAGCGGCTGGCGCCGAAGGCGTCGCCCGGGATGCCCAGCGCATGGATGAGCCCGGCGACGATTCGGCGCGGCGACGCCAAGGCCATGACCGTGTCGGGCGATACCGGACAGATTGCGTCCTGGCCGCAGAGCGGCTCGCGGATCATCGATGAGGCAAAGGTCGACGCCGCGCGGTTGGGCCGCCCCGGCCGCACCACGACGGTCGGCAGACGCAACGCGCGGCCATCGACAAAACCCTTGCGGCTGTAGTCGTTGACCAGGAACTCGCCGATCGCCTTCTGGCTGCCATAGGAGGTTTGTGGGTTGAGCGCGGTATCGTCGCCGACCAGGGGCGGCAGGACGCCGCCATAGACCGCGAGCGAGCTGGCGAAGACCAGTCGCGGCGCGCCGTGGTCCCTTGCGCCGAGCGCCCGGCAGGCGTCGAGCACGGCGCGGGTGCCGTCGAGATTGACCCGGTAGCCGAGATCGGTATCGGCCTCGGCCTGACCGCTGACGATCGCGGCAAGATGAAAGACCGCGTCGGTCCCGGGGGTGATCAGCTGCCGCACCGTGGCGCGATCGGCGATGTCGCCGGTGACTACCGTGAGGCGCCTGTCCTCGGGCAGCGGCAATGCGGGTGCGGCGTTGTCGAACAGCACCAGTTCGTCGATGTCGCCGAGGCTGCAGCCTTCTTCGAGCAGGCGGATCGCCACCCGCCGGCCGAGAAAGCCGCAGCCGCCGGTGATGACGATCCGCATCGCTCGGCCGCCGGTCACCCGGCCTGTTCGGTCGTCGGATCGATCATCTTGCGCACTTCGGTGATCTTGGTCGCCGGAAAGCCGCTGATCTCGGCGTGCTTCTTGATGATGTCCTCGTCCTTCGCGAGATAGACGCAGAACGTCTTGTCGGCCGCGACATAGCTTTCGACCCACTGGATGTCGGAGCCGAGCTGGCGCAAAACGCCGTTCGATTGCGCCGCCGCGCCGCGCAATTGCTCGCGCTCGAGGCTGCCGACCGCCGGAATGTCGCGCTCGATGATGAACTTGCGCAGTGCTGCCATTCGACACCTCCCATGGTGTGGCGCGCGGTGGGTTGTCGCGGGCGCCGCCCGCGCCGCGCCGGCAGGCTCCGCAGGAGTGGGGCTCTATGTTATGGCTTTCGCTAAAGCTTGTCTCCCCGCCTTAAGGAGGTGAACGGATGGATTACACGACGCTCGGCCGCACCGGGCTGCGGGTCAGCGTTGCCGGGCTCGGCTGCGGCGGGTTCAGCCGGCTGGGGCTCGGCACCGGCGGCGATGAGGCGGGCGCCATCGGCATCCTCCGCGAGGCCCTCGATCTCGGGGTCAATCTGTTCGACACCGCGGCGGCCTACGGCACCGAGAAGGTGCTCGGCAAGGCATTGCGCGGCGTGCCGCGCGAGCGGGTGGTGATCTGCACCAAGGCGCCGTTCGGGGTCAGCAACCCGAACGCCTCGCCCGAGAGCGCGGTAGCGAGCCTCGACCGCTCGCTGAAGGAGCTCGGCACCGATTACATCGACGTCTATCAGCTGCACGGGGTCGCGCCCGGCGCTTACGACCATGCGTTCAAGGTTATCGCGCCGGCCTTGCTGCGCGAGAAGGAGAAGGGCAAGTTCCGCCATCTCGGCATCACCGAGACCGCGCCCGGCGACCCCGATCACGCGATGGTGCGGCGGGCCTGCCGTGACGGCGTCTGGGACGTCGCGATGATCGCCTTCCACATGATGCACCAGAACGCCCGCCGGCATGTGTTTCCGCTGACCCGGCAATATCGCGTCGGCACGCTGATGATGTTCGCGGTGCGCAACATCTTTTCGCGGCCCGAGCGGCTCGCCGCGACGATGCGCGAGCTGGCCGCCGACGGCGAGGTGCCGCAGGCGCTCGCCGACAACCCCGACCCGCTCGGGTTTCTCGTGCATAACGGCGGTGCGACGAGCGTCATCGACGCCGCCTACCGCTTCGTGCGCCACGAGCCCGGCGTGGACGTCGTGCTGTTCGGCACCGGCGACCCGGCGCATCTGCGCAGCAACATCGCTTCGATCCTGAAGCCGCCCTTGCCCGAGGCGGACCATGCCCGGCTCGCCGAGCTGTTCGGCCATCTCGTCGGGGTCGGCCTCGACGCGCCGCATCTCAGCCGCGCGGGGCGGGTGGTCAATCGCTGAACCCGCTCAGGCCGGAAGTTCGCTCGCCCGCAGCGGGATGACGGCGGCGGTGCGGATGTGGCTGCGCGCCTGTGCGTAAAGCCGCACGGCGAGCGACGTCGCCACCACGGCCAGGCCCATTGCCAACCCCGACCACAGGCCGACGGCGCCGATGCCGAGCGGGAACGCCAGCAGCCAGCCGCCGGCAAAGCCGATCGCCCAATAGCCGACCGCGGCGATCACCATCGGCACGGCGGCGTCCCGGTAGCCGCGCAAGGCGCCGACCGCGATCACCTGCACCCCGTCGAAAACCTGGAACAATGCCGCGATGAACAGCAGTTGCAATGCCACCATGACGAGGCCGCGATTTGCCGGATCGGCGAGATCGAGATAGAGGCCGACGATCGCCCGCGGCGCGGTCAGCAGCAAAGTCGCCGACCCCACCATGAACGAGGCGCCGAGCGCCAGCGCGACGAAGGCGGCGCGGCAGGCCGCGCGGGGGTCGCCGGCGCCGAGATGGACGGCCACCCGCACCGTCGCCGCCTGGCCGAGACCGAGCGGCACCATGAAGCACACGCCAACGAGGTTGAACACGAGCTGGTGGGCCGCCAGCGCGTCCTTGCCGAGCACGCCCATCGAGACGCCGACGGTGACGAAGAGTCCAATCTCAAGCGCCCGCAACGCGCCGATCGGCACACCGAGCCGCAGAATCCGCGGGATCTCGCGCAGAGCATGGCGGCCGATCCTGACCGGAACGCGGGTCGGTCCGAGGCGAAGGTAGAAGGCAAAGCACAGCAGCATCAGCCATGACACGATTGCCGTCGCACCAGCCGAGCCGCGGATGCCGAGTGCGGGCATGCCGAGATGGCCGAAGATCATCATCCAGTTGAGCGCGGCATTGAGCGGCACCGCGAGCAGCGACACCAGCATCACGATGCGGGCGCGGAACACCGCGACCAGCAGGAAGCGCAGCACGGCAAAGCCGAGAAACGCCGGCGCTCCCCAGCAGATAACCCACAGGAAACGCGCGATCTGAGCGACCAGAGCGGGATCGTAGCCAAGCCCGGCCAGCAGCAAAGGGACGAGACTGAGAACGGCGATGATCGGCGCGGCCAGCAGTGCCGCGACAATCAGCCCGGCGCCGGCGACCCGGCCGGCGGTCGGGTGATCGTCGGCGCCGACCGCATGCGCGGCGAGCGGCGCCACCGCGGCCAGTACGCCCTGACAGGTCATCAGCAAGGTCGCGTAGAGCGCCGCACCGAGCCCGGCCGCGGCGAGCGACGCCGCACCGAGATGCCCGACCATGATGGTGTTGGTCACCTGCATCGCCATCTGCGCGAGGTTCGCCGCGGCCAATGGCGCCGCGACGGCGCAGGTCGCGCGAATTTCGGCGGCGATGGTCGAACGGTCGGCGATCATGGCGGCCGGACATTATGGCCGCCGCGCCGCGAAGTCGCCGGGAATCAGGGCAATGCAACCATGCTGCCGTGCGACGGCCGCGCGACGCTCACACGTTGCGGCGCCAGTCCTCGGTCCACAGGAAGTCGGGGCCGAGTTCGCTGAGGCTCGGACAGCCGATCTGGCCCATCACCAGGTCGATCTCGCCGCGGAAGATTTCGACCGCCTTCTTGACCCCAGGCAGGCCGCCGGCCGAAGCGCCGTACAATGTCGGCCGGCCCATGAACACGAAATCGGCGCCGAGGCACAAGGCGATCAGTATGTCGGCGCCGCGCCGCACGCCGCCGTCGAGCACGACCGCCGCCTTGTCGCCGACCGCCGCCTTGATTGCCGGCAATACGTCCAGCGAGGCCGGCGCCTGGTCGAGCTGACGCCCGCCATGGTTCGACACCAGAATCCCGTCGCACCCGACCTCGACCGCGCGGACCGCGTCGGCCGGGTTCATCACGCCCTTGATGACGAGGGCGCGCGGGAACAGCTTGCGGTAGGCTTCGAGGTCGCGCCAGGTCTGCGCGTTGAAGGGGCGCACGGAGGAGGCGAATTTGTAGACCTCCTCGGCATCGGCGCCGGGCGGCGCATAAGGCTGCCAGTTGCCCAGCATCGGGGTGCCGCCGCCGCGCTTCAGGTATTCGACGATCCAACCGGGATGGGTCATCGCCTCCAACAGGATCGACGGCTTCAGGCTCAACGCCTGGAACAGCCCGCCGCGGATGTTGGAAAAGCCGTTCCTGATGTTGCGCTCGCGCTTGCCGCCGACCGGCGTGTCGACGGTCAGCACCAGCGCACCGAGCCCGGCATCGGCGGCGCGCTTGATCATATCGGCGTTGATCTCGGGCTTCCGCGCGGCATAGAGCTGGTACCAGTGGTTTTTCGGGGCGATCCGGGATGCCGCCTCGATCGTCTCGCTGCTGCCGCCCGACATGATGTAGGGAATGTTGGCGTCGCGCGCCGCCTCGGCGAGCATCAGGTCGGCATGGTTGCGAAAGAGGCTCGTCCCGCCGGTCGGCGAGATGCCGAACGGGCTCGAAAATTTCTGGCCGAACAATGTTTTCGACTGGTCGCGCACCGACACGTCGACGAGGTAGCGCGGCAACAGACGATGCTTGTGGAACGCCGAGGTGTTGCGTTCGAGGCCGCGCTCGTCCTCGATCCCGCCCTCGATATAGTCGAAGGCGATCTTCGGCAGGCGCCGTTTGGCGAGCCGGTGCAGGTCTTCGATGTTGACCACGTTGTTGAGGCCCATGGACGGCGCCCTCCGCGATATCAGAACGGCTACGGCGTGAGTTCGTGAACCATTTCGAGGATCTCGCGCCGGCGCGGCACCCGGCCGTCCCACACCCGGTCGAAATCGGCGACCAATGCCTTGGTTTCCTCCGCGCTTTGCGTCGCTTCGGCCGCCGCCACCGAATCGAACTCGTAGAACGCGATATGCAAGGTCGGATCGGTGCGGCTCCAGCAGCGCCATGCCCGGCGCGCCTGGAAAACCCGCATGGCCCAGGGCAGGTGGTCGGTCTCGTACCAGTGGTCGAAGCGCGCCCGATCGGCCGCTTGCACCTCGGCGCGCACCGCGAGATAGGCTTTCGCCATGGCTCTCAGGCGTCCTCGACCGTAAAGCCGAGCTTCAGCACGGCCTGATAAAAGCTCACCTTGCCGTCCTCGATCTGCCCGCGGGTCTGGATCACCTCGAACCAGCGCAGGTTGCGCAGGGTTTTCGAGGCGCGGGTGACCGCGGTCTGGATCGCATCCTCGATGCTCTTCTGCGACGAGCCGGTGATCTCGATGACCCGGTATACGTGGTCTTCCATGCCATTCCTCGCTGTGTGACGATGTTGCTCGGAAGGTGCGTGCCAGCCGCGTCCACCCTGGCCGGCGGGACCATTATCCGCCATATACGGGCGATGTCTTCACCCGTGATCTTCGTCGAGAGCCTTGTCAAGCGCTATGGCGCCACCGTCGCGGTCGATGGCATCGGCTTTGCGGTCGAGC
>DATLTH010000075.1:0-2120 GCA_035533695.1 Allostellaceae bacterium
CCGTGAGCCGCTAGAGATAGGCCGCGTATCGGGCCGGCGCAAGCATCGCCATGGTTAAGCGGGCCGCGCCGCCGGTCCCGGCGGCGGGAAAATCCAGAAGAATTCGCCGGTCTGGCCGCCCGCCAGGCGCGTTTTCTGCCGCAGTTCGGCCCGCATCGGCGCGATCGCCTCGGCCGGCCAACAGAGGCAGGAGGTCATCGCCAGCGTGCGCGGGTCGAACCGCATGTCCCAGTCCGGCAGGCCGCGGATCATCAGCGCGTCCGGCAGGACGAGGCAGATCGTCATGGCCGGTTTGAGCTATCCCGCCACCCGATTCGAGGCGTCGCCGGTTGTCGATCTGGCGTCGCGCGACGAGCGCGCCCGGCTGAGCCCCTCGGCGCTCAAAGCCTTATTCAACATCATCGAGCGCTGGCGGGTCCGCGACGAAGATGCGCGCCGGCTGCTCGGAGGGGTCAGCAATGGCCCCTATTATGATATGAAGAAGAACCCCGAAGGGCGGCTGCTCGGCGCCGACAAGCTGCTGCGGATCTCCTACCTGATCGGCATCTTCAAGGCCCTCAACATTCTGCATGGCGAGGCCCTCGCGGACGAATGGGTCCGCCTTCCCAACACCAACCGCATCTTCGGCGGCGCGACGCCGCTTGCCTACATGATGAAGGGCGGCGTCCCCTCGATGCAGACGGTGCGGCGGCTGCTCGACGCTCGCCGCGGCGGCATGTGACGGACCTGCCGCGGACCTCGCTCGTCCGCCGCAACGACACGCATCGGCTCATACCCTCCAAATACAGCGAACCCGATACCAGCGTCCTGGCGCGCATCGCAGATGATGATCGGCATCTCGCTGATATCTTCGATCTCGACAACGCGACCAACGACCGGCTGCTCGCCGAGAACGAGCTGTTGCCCGGCATCGGCGTGCGCGAGCTGGTGTTCGGCGTTCCCTATTACCGTATCGTCAACGCGGCGTTCACCCACGCGCATCCCCTCGGCAGCCGCTTCAACGGACCCGATCGCGGCGCCTGGTACGCCGCCTTCGAGGTCGAGACCGCGCAGACCGAAATCGCCTTCGACAAGACCGTGCAGCTCGCCGAGATCGCGAGGTTCGAGGACGACGTTACCGCCGACGACTATCTGGCGGATTTCAGCGGCGAGTTTCATGACCTTCGCGACGGCGGCGTTGCCGAGCTGCTCGATCCCGAAAGCTATGTCCAATCCCAGGCGCATGCCGAGCGGCTCGTCGACGCCGGCGCGCTCGGCGTCGTCTATCCGAGCGTGCGCCGCGCCGGCGGTACCTGCCTTGCCTGCTTCCGGCCGGCCCTCGTCATGAATGTGCGCAAGGGCGCGACCTATCGCCTGCGCTGGATCGGCGGCCCGATACCGGAAATCGAACGCCTCGGGCCGGCTTTGCCGTGACCCGCTTGCCAAAGTGACCCGCTGGCGCTGCCTCGCAGATGAACAAATTCTGCGACATTCGGCGGGCCTCGGCGAGGTAGGATGAACCCGGCGGCGACCGGCTCTCCGCCGAGCTTCCCGAGCATCGGAGCTTTCGATGCGCTCTCCGCGTGATCTCACCAGTCTGATCAAGTTCCTCGCTCGCGACGACTGGAAATCGCGTTTCGAAGAGGTCTTGGGCGAACATTTCGGCCCGGCGATGCGAGCGTTCGCTCTCGAATACGAGGAGGTCGGCGCGGCGCTGGGCGGCGACTGGGACATGACCCTGTGGGGCGTGGCGTTTGAAGATTTTCTCGGCCGGCAGGTGCCGCCGGACGGCCGCAATTTTGCCGACGCGTATCTGCGGCGCCGCGGCTGGAAGGAATCCGCCCCGGCCAAGGCATATATGCGCGGCTTGCGCAACTCGATCATGAGCCTCTACGAGGTCAGCGCGATCGTCCCCGGGGAGTCTTTCCTCGCGCGCGACCTGCTCCGCGGCGGCGCCCCCGTTTCGGTCAGCGAGCGGACCGCGACACGAAACCTCAAAGAATGGGACCGCATCGCCGCCCGCATCCTCGAGCAAGGCCGGAAGCGCATCCTCGGCGGCGGTCTTCTCGCCTTTCCCTTCGAGGCCTCGGAGCGGCTGATCGCCGATCTCCGCAAATCGGCACGCCCGGGTCGGGCGGCGC
>DATLTH010000076.1:0-2226 GCA_035533695.1 Allostellaceae bacterium
GCTGGAGGATGAGCCGGGGCACCAGCGCGAACTCGAGCTCGCCCTGCGCTACGCCGCCTGGGCGCTGCACACGGAAGCCGGCCGCGAATTCACCCAGTCCGGCGTTCTGTTCAAGGCGCCCGCCAAGACCGATCCGAACGATCTGCTCCAGCACGCCGAGAAATTCAGTCTGCAGGGCGCCGCCGCCTATCGGATCCAGCCCGCGCATCTGAGGCGCCGCGACGGATTCAAGCTCACCGACTCCGGCGCGAGCCTGGTCAGTGCGCTCGACGAAACCAACTACTGCATCTGGTGCCACGCCCAAGGCAAAGACTCCTGCTCCAAAGGGTTGCGCGAGAAATCCTCCGCCGCCGAGCCGCAGAAGATCGCGTTCAAAAAAGGGGCTTTCGGCGTGAAGCTCGCCGGCTGTCCGCTCGAGGAAAAGATCTCGGAATTCCAGACGCTCAAGGCCGCCGGCCAAGCGATCGCTGCGCTGGCGGTCATCTGCATCGACAACCCGATGACCGCCGCGACCGGCCACCGCATCTGCAACGACTGCATGAAGTCGTGCATCTACCAGAAGCAGGAGCCGGTCAACATACCGCAGGCCGAGACCCGCACGTTGAAGGACGTGCTCATGCTGCCTTGGGGCTTCGAGATTTACAGCCTGCTCACGCGCTGGAATCCTCTAAATTTGCGCCACCCGCTGCCCAGACCGCCCACCGGCTATCGGGTGCTTGTAGTCGGCATGGGCCCTGCCGGATACAGCCTCGCGCATCATCTCATGAACGACGGCCACGAGGTCGTTGGCATCGACGGGCTGAAGATCGAACCGCTTCCCGAGTCGATCGCCGGCGTCAGGCCGGACGGAAGCCGCGCGCCCTTCGAGCCGATCCGCGACGCGATCGGCATGTACGAATCGCTCGACGAGCGCGTGCTGGCCGGCTTCGGTGGCGTCGCCGAATACGGGATCACCGTTCGCTGGGACAAGAATTTCCTCAAACTGGTGCGATTGCTGGTCGAGCGGCGCCGGGAGTTCGCACTGTTCGGCGGCGTGCGTTTCGGCGGCACGATCACGCTCGAGGATGCTCTTGCCAACGGCTTCGATCATGTCGCGCTGTGCATGGGCGCGGGCAAGCCGACCACGCTCGACATCCCCAACGGTCTCGCCCGCGGCGTGCGCACCGCGTCGGACTTTCTGATGGCGCTGCAACTGACCGGGGCCGCCAAACGCAATTCCATCGCCAACATGCAGGTGCGCCTGCCGGTGCTCGTGATCGGGGGCGGCCTGACGGCAATCGACACCGCGACCGAATCGCTCGCCTACTACGTGGTGCAGGTCGAGAAATTCCTCGCCCGTTTCGAAATTCTGGCCGCCGAACTCGGCGAGGATGCGATCCGTGACCGCTGGAGCGACGAGGAACGTGAGATCGCCGAAGAGTTCCTGTCGCACGCGCGCGCGATCCGCAGCGAGCGGCGCAAGGCGGCGCACGACGGACGCGCGCCGCGCATCACCGAGTTGCTGCGCCACTGGGGCGGCGTGACCGTCGCCTACCGGCGCCGGCTCATCGACAGTCCATCCTACACCCTCAATCACGAGGAGGTCGAAAAGGCGCTCGAGGAAGGAATCGTGTTCGCCGAAGGGCTCACGCCGCTTGCGGTGGAGGTCGACAACTACGGCGCGGCCTATGGCATGCGCCTCATGCACAAGATTCCGGACGAGGACGGCAAGTGGCGCGAAACCGGCGAAGTGCGGCTGGCGGCGAGCACCGTGTTCGTCGCCGCCGGCACCCAGCCGAACACGGTGCTTGCGCGCGAGGACGCGCAGCATTTCGCCGTGGACGGCAAGTACTTCCAAGCGTGCGACGAAAACGGCAACCCGGTCAAGCCCGAGTATGCCCTGTCCAAGACCCCGCGTGCCGACGTGCTGATGTCGCGACTTGCGGACGGCCGGTTCGTGTCGTTCTTCGGCGACCTTCATCCGTCCTATTTCGGCAACGTGGTGAAAGCCTTGGGCTCGACCAAGCAAGGCTATCCGGTGGTCTCGCGGGTGCTCGCGAAGCGCCCGCCAATCGGCACCATCGGCCGCGACGCATTCTTCGCGGCCCTTAACCGGGACCTGCGCGCGACCGTGCACGAAATCAAGCGTCTCACGCCAACCATCGTCGAAGTGATCATCAGGGCCCCAGCCGCGGCACGCTGCTTCCAGCCCGGCCAGTTCTACCGGCTGCAGAACTTCGAGACCCT
>DATLTH010000077.1:0-8816 GCA_035533695.1 Allostellaceae bacterium
CGTCCGATAAAACCGCCCGCCCCGGTCACCAGGATGCGCACCAGCCGTGCCTCGTCAACCGTGCCGTTTCTGCGAGCGATCGCACCGACAATCGATTATGGATTAAAGCGGGTGACACCGCGCGGCAACCCCGCCGCGCACTTGTTCCCGTCGTTGAGCGGATCCCGCGTGCTGCTGACCCCGACGCGTCCGATCGCCGTTGCCCCGCTGCCGACCCCGGCGGCGCGGCCGAAACTGCTCTTTCTTGCCACCGAGGACTGGTATTTCTGGTCCGATCGGCTGCCTTTCGCGCGGGCGCTGCGTGATGCGGGCTGCGACATCGTCGTGGCGGCGCGCGAGCAAGGCCACGGAGCGCGGATTCGGGGCGAGGGCTTTGCGCTGCTCCCGCTGGCGTGGCGGCGCCGCGGCGACGGAATACTCGACGCGGCGCGTGCCCTGCGCGCGATCGTCCGGATCTATCGGCGCGAGCGGCCGAGCATCGTCAATCATATCGCCCTGAAACCGATCCTGTTCGGCGGCATCGCCCGGCGCGCTGCTTTCGCCGGCCACCGCCAGGGTTGTCGACCCGTTGCGGTCAACTGGGTCATGGGGCTTGGCATCGGCTTCGCCGGCGCGACGCCGGCGGCCAGGCTGCGTCGCCGCCTGCTCGGCTGGGCGCTGCGCCTCACCGCGTCGGGACCGAAAGACCGGATCGTCGTCCAGAACCCCGACGACGGCGCCCTTCTCGCGCGGCTTGGCATCGAGCCGGCGCGGATCGTGCTGATCCGCGGCTCGGGCGTCGACAGCGCGCATTTCACGCCGCTGCCCCAGCCCGCGGGCCCGACCGTAACGGTCGCGCTGGTGGGCCGGCTGCTGCGCAGCAAGGGTGTGGTCGAAGCCGTCGAAGCGGTGCGCCGGCTGCGGGCGGAGGGCCGGCCGGTCGAGCTCGTTCTCGCCGGCGCGCCCGACCCCGACAGCCGCGATTCGCTCGACGAGGGCGTACTGGCGGGGCTGGCCGGCGAGCCGGGGATCGAATGGCTCGGCCGCGTCGAGGACGTGCGCACCGTGTGGCGGCGGGCTGCGATCGCGGTCTTGCCGTCGACTTACGGCGAGGGGCTGCCGCGCGCGCTGCTCGAGGCGGCCGCGTGCGCCCGGCCGATCATCGCGAGCGATGTGCCGGGCTGCCGCGAGGTGGTATGCCCGGGGGTGACCGGACTGCTCGTTCCGCCCGGCGACGTCGCGGCGCTGGCTGCTTCCATTGCCGCTCTTGCCGACGATCCGGCCCGCCGGCAAGCCATGGGGCTTGCTGCCCGCGCACTCGTCGAGCGTGAGCTGAGCCTATCGCTTGTGGCCTGCCAAACCATGACATTCTACCTGGAACTCCTCGGGGACGAGGGATGACGCGATGATCCGGATTTGGCTGGCGATCGCCGGGCTGGGCGGGGCGGCATCGGTTGTTGCGGGGGCGCTCGCCGCCCATCTTGCGGACGATGCGAAAGCCGCGGAACTGCTGCGCACCGGCGCGCTTTACGGCATGGTCCACGCCACCGCGCTGATCGCGGTTATCGCGCTGGCGCGCGGCCGCGAGCCGCGGCGCGGCGCGGCGGCAGTCGCGGGATGGAGCTTTGCCGCCGGCATTGTGCTGTTCAGCGGCAGCCTGTTCGCGCTGGCCGCAATCGACCAGCGCTGGCTCGGCTGGGTGACGCCATTCGGCGGCGTCGCGCTGATCGTCGGCTGGATCACCCTGGCGGTCCTGGCATTGCGCCGGCGATGAGCGCGTCGGCCATTCAGGCGTTGCCGGCTTTGTGCCACACTCAGGGCGAACTCCCGGCGAACTCCCGGCGAACCCCTTGACGGGCATCAGGCATGACAACGCTGCTCTATACCCATCCGGCGTGCCTCGACCACGATCCGGGCGACTACCATCCCGAATCGCCGGCCCGGCTGCGTGCGGTGCTGGAGGCATTGGCGGCGCCCGAATTCGCCGGTCTCGGCCGCCGCCAGGCACCCGAAGCGGCGCTCGACGACATCGCCCGGGTCCACCCGCGCCGCTTTGTCGAGCGGATGCTCGCCGCGGTGCCGGCTTCGGGCCATATCGGCATCGATGCCGACACGATCCTGTGCCCGGCTTCCGGCCGTGCGGCGCTGCACGCCGCGGGCGCCGTCGTCGCCGCGGTCGATGCGGTCGTCGCGGGCGAAGCTGACAACGCGTTCTGCGCGGTGCGGCCGCCCGGCCATCACGCCGAACCGGGGCGGGCGATGGGGTTCTGCCTGTTCAACAACGTCGCGATCGGCGCGCTGCGGGCGCGCGAGGTGCACGGCCTCGCCCGGGTTGCCGTCATCGACTTCGATGTCCACCACGGCAATGGCACGCAGGCCCGGTTTTACGATGATCACACCCTGTTCTACGCCTCGACCCACCAGTTTCCGCTTTATCCCGGCACCGGCACCCAGGACGAGACCGGGATCAGCGGCAACATCGTCAACGTGCCGTTGCCGCCGCGGGCCGGCTCGCGCGAGTTCCGCCTCGGCGTCAGCGGCGAGATCCTGCCCGCGCTCAACGCCTTCCGGCCCGAGATGGTGCTGATCTCGGCCGGCTTCGACGGGCACAAAAGCGACCCGCTGGCGCAGCTTCTGCTCGACGAATCCGATTACGCCTGGGTGACGGAACAGCTCCTCGAGGTTGCCCGCCGCCACGCCGCCGGCCGCGTCGTCTCGACGCTCGAAGGCGGCTACGATCTGGCCGCGCTGGCGGCGAGCACCGCGGCGCATCTGCGCGCGCTGATGGCAGCCGGTTGATGGACGAGGGGGCAAAGCTGTTGCAATTGCGCAACCAGACGCGCTATTCGCGCGTTGCGATATGGAACTCCGCTGCATCCGCATCGTCATCGTGTTGAGTAGGGGCGCAGATGAGCGATCCGCCAATTAGCGATCCAACTGGATCCGCCGCCGAGATCGCATCGATGAGTTTCGAGGATGCGCTCGCCGAATTGGAGCAGATCGTGCGGCGTCTGGAGGCCGGTCAGGTCAAGCTTGATGACGCGATCCAAAGCTATGAACGGGGCGCTCAGCTGAAACGGCATTGCGAACATAAGCTCAACGAGGCGCAGCAGCGCGTCGACCGAATCGTCATCGGCCCGGACGGCGCGATTGCCGTTGCGCCGGCGAAGCTGGACTGAGCAGCCACGCGATGCAGGTCCTGCGAGTGGTCCGGTGACCGAGACGCTGTGGGCCGACGACGCATCGATCGACGAGGCGACCCGGGTCGTCTCGCGGTTGACCGATGCGCTGATCGAGCGGCTGGTCGTGGTGCCGCCCGGTCTCGAAGCGCGGGTTTACGAGGCGATGCGCTATTCGGCATTGGCGCCGGGCAAGCGGCTGCGGCCCTTGCTCGTGCTCGCCGGCGCGCGGCTCTTCGGAGTGGCCCGACACAGCGCGTTGCAGGTCGCCGCCGCCGTCGAGATGGTGCATGCCTATTCGCTGATCCATGACGATCTGCCGGCGATGGACAACAGCGATCTGCGCCGCGGTCGGCCGACCTGCCACAAGGCGTTCGACGAGGCGACCGCGGTGCTCGCCGGCGACGGGCTGTTGACGATGGCCTTCGAGGTCTTGTCGCACCCCGACACGCACGGCGACCCGGCGGTGCGCTGCCAGCTCATTGCCGAGTTGGCGGGCGCGGCCGGCGCGGCCGGCATGGTCGGCGGTCAGATGATCGACCTGATCGCCGAGAACCAGGCGCTCGACATCGGCGCCATCACCCGCCTGCAGCGGATGAAAACGGGAGCGCTGATTGCGTTTTCATGCGAGGCCGGCGCGATCCTCGCGAAGGCGGCGAGCGACCAGCGTGCCGCGCTGCGCTTCTATGCGCACGACCTTGGCCTCGCCTTCCAGATCGCCGACGATCTGCTCGATGTGGAGGGCACAGCGGCCGAAGCCGGCAAGCCGGTCGGGGCCGACGCCGCTGCCGGCAAGGCGACGTTCGTTTCGATCCTGGGGGCCGAGCGAGCCCGCGCTCAGGCCGAGCTCCTGGTGAACCAGGCGGTGGCTCATCTTGATTTGTTTGGGCAAAGAGCGGAACTTTTACGGCAAGCGGCGCGATTCGTCGTCGATCGCCGCACCTGAGGAGTCAACCTTGGATCAGAAACCAAGCCACATCTCCAATCGTACGCCCCTGCTCGACCGGATCAACGTGCCCGCCGACCTGCGGCATTTGCCCGAATCGGATCTGCGGCAGGTCGCCGACGAGTTGCGCGCAGAGCTGATCGACGCCGTATCGATCACCGGAGGGCATTTCGGCGCGGGTCTTGGCGTGGTCGAGCTGACCGTCGGGCTGCATTACGTGTTCGACACGCCGCACGACCGGCTGATCTGGGATGTCGGCCACCAGGCCTATCCGCACAAGATCCTGACCGGCAGGCGCGACCGCATCCGCACGATCCGCCAGGGCGGCGGCCTCAGCGGGTTCACCAAGCGCTCGGAAAGCGAATACGACCCGTTCGGCGCGGCGCACAGCTCGACTTCGATTTCGGCCGGGCTCGGGATGGCGGTGGCGAGCGACTTCAAGGGCGACAAGCGCAACGTCATCGCGGTGATCGGCGACGGCGCGATGAGCGCCGGAATGGCCTACGAGGCGATGAACAATGCCGGCTCGATGGAGTCGCGCCTGATTGTGATCTTGAACGACAACGACATGTCGATCGCGCCGCCGGTCGGCGCGATGAGCGCCTACCTGTCGCGGGTGCTGTCGTCGAAATCGTTCCTGTCGTTGCGTCATCTCGGCGGCGAGGTCGCCAGCCATCTGCCGAAGCGCCTCGAAACCATGGCGCGCCGCGCTGAGGAACTGGCGCGCAGTTTCGTCACCGGCGGTACGCTGTTCGAGGAATTGGGCTTCTATTACGTCGGTCCTATCGACGGCCACAACATGGACCATCTGCTGCCGGTGCTGAAAAACATCCGCGACAGCAAGGAACCCGGCCCGGTGCTGATCCACGTCGTGACCGAAAAAGGCCACGGCTACCTGTCGGCCGAGCAGGCCGACGACAAATGGCACAGCGTCGCCAAGTTCGATGTCGTGACCGGCGCGCAGGCCAAATCAAGCTCGAAGGCGCCCTCCTATACCAGCGTCTTCGCCAAGTCGCTGATCAAGGAGGCCGAGAAAGACGAGCGCATTGTCGCGATCGGGGCCGCGATGCCGTCGGGCACCGGCCTCAACCTGTTCGGCGACAAATTCCCCAAGCGCTGTTTCGACGTCGGCATCGCCGAGCAGCACGCGGTGACCTTTGCCGCCGGGCTCGCCGCCGAGGGCATGAAGCCCTTCGCGGCGATCTACTCGACCTTTCTGCAGCGCGCCTATGACCAGGTCGTGCACGACGTCGCGATCCAGAAATTGCCGGTGCGCTTCGCGATCGACCGCGCCGGCCTCGTTGGCAACGACGGCCAGACTCATGCCGGCTCGTTCGACGTCGCCTATCTCGGGGTGCTGCCCGGGTTCGTGATCATGGCCGCCGGGGACGAAGCCGAGCTTGTCCACATGGTTGCGACCTGCGTCGCGATCGACGATGCCCCCTCGGCGGTGCGCTTTCCGCGCGGCGACGGGATCGGCGTGGCATTGCCGGAAGTGGGCGTGCCGCTGGAGATCGGCCGCGGCCGGATCGTGCGCGAAGGCACCAGCATCGCCCTGCTGAACTTCGGCGGGCGCCTCGCCGAATGCCTGAAGGCGGCGCAGGAACTGGGCGGCTACGGCCTCTCGACGACGGTCGCCGATGCGCGCTTTGCCAAGCCGCTCGATCTCGACCTGATCAACCGGCTGGTGCGCGAGCACGAGGTCGTGATCACGATCGAGGAGGGCTCGATCGGCGGCTTCGCGAGCCATGTGCTGCACCATCTGGCAATGACCGGGCAGCTCGATAACGGGCTGAAGATCCGCACGATGGTGCTGCCCGATCTGTTCCTCGAACACGATGCGCCGGTTGCGCAATACGACACCGCCGGGCTCAACGCCCGCCACATCGTCGCGACCGCGCTCGCCGCGCTCGGCCGCGAGATCGCCGAGCAGCCGGCGCGCGCCTGACTCCGGGTCGCGGCCGCCGCGTCAATCGGCGGCCGGGGGCGCCGGACGCGGGCGGCGTTCGGAGAAGAGGATCGCGTCGACACCGAGGCTGCGGCCGTAGAGATCGATCGCGAAGATCAGCTGCAATAGGAACAGGAAGAAATAGGTCCACGGCCACTCGCCCGGCGCGCTGTAGAGACCGAGCCACAAATTGAGGATCTGCAAGGCGCCGAGGATGCCGAACAGACGCACGCCGGCGCCCAGCATCAGCGATGCCCCGGTCACCACTTCGAGCCCATAGACGACCGGCGCGAACAGGTAGAAATGCGGCAATACGATATGGTTGACGAAATCGGCCTGCGCCGGGATCGCCGCGTGCTGGCCCATCAGCTTCATCCAGTAGGCAAGCCCGGTCGTGCCGAACGGCTGCTTCGGCTGGTCGGTGTAGTAGGGCGGCAATTTCCACAGGCTCTGCTGCCACCACATCGCGCCGACCAGGAGGCGGATCAGCCAGCGGGCGACGTGACCGGCGCGGCGCTGCTCGGGCCTCGTCGCAAAGGCGTAAATGGCGATCAAAAGGCTGGCGATCAGCAGCAGCCAGAACACGATCGTCGTCCCGCCCGGACGGGTCAGAAAGACGATGATATCGGTGACGGGATTGGGGTTCATCGGCATTGCCTCCGGGCATTGGCGTCGGGCATCGAACGCCGCGTCTCGAGCGCGACGCGGATAAAGGTCAGCGCGATCCGCCAGCTCGCCCGCAGCGTGCCGCGGAGATTGCCGGAGACCTTCGAGACGCCGCCGGCGCGGCGGCGGTGCGCCACCGGCACCTCGATAATGCGCAAACCGGCCCGCGCCGCCCGCATCTGCATCTCAAGGTTCCAGCCATAAGTCATCTCGCGCATGCCGATGCGCAGCAAAGCGTCATGCCGGATCGCCCGCAACGGCCCCATGTCGGTGAAGCGGACGCCGTAGAGGAGGCGCAGCGCGGCGCCGATCGCATAGCCGGCGACGATCTGATGCGCGCTCATGCTGCCCCTCTCGCGCTCGCCGCGGGTGCGCGAGCCGATCACGAAATCGGCCCGCCCCTCGGCGATCGGCGCGACGAGAAGCGGGATCAGTTCGGCGCAATCGCTGCCGTCGCCATCGAGAAAGACGATGATGTCGCAGTCCTGCGCCGCCTCGGCGCCGGCCCGGCAGGCGCGGCCGTAGCCGCGGCGGGTTTCGCTGACGATCGAGGCGCCGGCATCGCGCGCCCGCGCCACGGTGCGGTCGCTGCTGCCGCTGTCGGCGACGATGACCCGGTCGACGCTGCCCGGCGGGATGGCCGCGATGACGCCGGCGATCGCTGCTTCCTCGTCGAGGGTCGGGATCACCGCGGCGACGCGCGGCCGGGGCCTGGCGGTCGTCGCCACGGCTCGGTCACAGGCTCCAGCGCAGGCCGCAGCCGGCGCAGGCGGCGGGCGGGCGCTCGCTTACCAGCGCGCTGCGAAATTCCTGGTATTTCGCGCCGTTCCAGATCTCCCGCAACGTCTGCTGCGTCGCGTCGCCGAGGGTGAAGCTGTCGTAGCCGCGCAGCGAAAACGGCGCGATGCAGCACGGCAATGCGCGGCCCTGCGCGGTCACGTACATCAGGCTCCACGGCCGCCGGCACAACGACCAGGGCTGCGCGCTCTCTCCCGGCTTGAGGCTGGCCGTCGGATCGGTCATGCCCGAGGCGTTGAAGGCGATGCCGAGCTCTTTGGCCAGCGCCTCCGCCGCACCGATCAGCCGCCCTTCCTCGTCGTCGCCGCCGGAAAACAGCGCCGATTCCGGTCGCGCCAGCCCCTGGCCTTCGGGAAAATAGACGAGGCGCTGCAGATACACCTCCGGCACGTCGATCTCGTGCGCAAGGCGAACAAAATCGCAGAGCTGGCCGACGGTCTCCTTGAGCCCGGTCAGCCACAGCGAGACGCGCGGCGTCTCGGCCTGCAGCGAGCGCTGCAAGGCGCGGAAGGCGCGCAGATTGCGCACGATGCGATGGAACATGTCGCGCCCGCGCACCAGCTTGAACGCGGCCGGCTCGGCGGCGTCGAGCGAGACGCGCAACTCGTCGAGGCCGCTGTCGATCAGCTCGCGCCCCTTCTTTTCGGTCAGCAACGTGCCGTTGGTGTTGAACAAGACGTAGGTGCCGCGCTCCTTCAGGTAGCGGATCATCCGCGGCAGGGCGCGCACCATCATCGGCTCGCCGACGCCGTGCAAGACAACGCGGGCGATCTCTGGAAACTGGTCGACGATGCCGGTGAACAACGCCCAGCTCATGTCGCCGGGCGGTTCGAGCGCCTCGAAGGTGCGCGGACAGGTCGTGCACAAGAGGTTGCAGCGGTTCGTCGTCTCCAGATAGAGGCAGACCGGCTCGGCCTCGGCAACGGCACCGCGCTCGGCCGCGATGTGGGCGAAATAGCGGCGCGGATCGGGCTTAGCTTGTGCTGTCGCCATGCTTCAGCTGCTCCGGGGGCTGCTCCGGGCGGCGCTGACGCCGGAAATCATGCGCGGCCAGCACCAGAAACGGCACGTAAAGAACGGATTCGACGGCGAACCGGTAGCGGTCCCACGTCAATTGCGACCCGACCGGAACCAAGTAGAGCAGGAAGCTGGCCAGCGTCAACCACAGCAGCGCTGCCGAGCGGACGAGACAGGCAAAGACGATCAGCCAGGCGAAATACCAGGGATAATGCGGCGACAGCAACAGGATGAAGGCGGCGGCGAGCAGCGCGGCGGCAAGCGCCACGTCGTCGGCGGCGAT
>DATLTH010000078.1:0-2081 GCA_035533695.1 Allostellaceae bacterium
CTGGTCGCGGAAAAAGATCACCAGGTTTTCGGCGAGCGCGCGATGCACCTCGTCCATCTGCCGGTTGCTGATCTCGCGCAGGTCGATGCCGCCGACCTCGGCACCGATGATCGGGGTCAGCTTGTCGACCGTGATCGTCTCGTAGGGCGCCGATTCAGCAACTGCATGCTTGTAGCGGGGCCCATTTCTACTGCGAAGCGAATTCATGATGATCCTCCTGCGATGTTGGTGTCCGGCGTCCCCAGATACAGAAAGTGAAACGAACCGACTGGGAGTCCCTATTCGGCGGCCGAGACCGTCTTGTGCTCCCGCGACAGCGCTGCCGCCGGGGTCGGGATCGCGTAGAGCCGGGCGCAATTGTCCCACAGGATCTTGCGGCGCTGCTCGTCGTTGAGTTTGAGGCCGAGGAACTGCTCGATCGCCTCGGGGAAGGCGCCGTCCGAGTGCGGGTAGTCGCTCGACACGACGAAGTAGTCCGGCCCCATCTGGTTTACGACCTCAACCGCCGGCTCCTCGTCGACATCAAGGGCGATGTAGCATTGCCGGCGGAAATACTCGCTCGGCGCCATTGTCAGCTGCCGCTCGCAGCCCGGTCCGAACTTCTCCCACTGGTCGTCCAATCGCCATAGCCACCAATGCAGCCACCCGGCGGTGCCTTCGAGAAAGGCCGCGCGCAGTTTCGGATGGCGTTCCAGTACGCCGCCGGTGGTCAGGCTGGCGATCGCGCCCATCAGCTCGACCGGGTTGCGGATCGCGTGGGCGATCGGGTGGAAATTGGCGTGGCCGACATAACGCCGCCCGGCATCGTCCTTCAGCGAGGTGTTGCCGGTCGGGTGGAAGCCGATCGGCACGTCCAGTTCCTCGATCGCATCCCACAAGGGTTCGACGGCTTCATCATGCAAATGCTGGCCGTTGACCGGGTTGGGCGTGCCGATCACCGCGACCGCACCCAGCTCCTTGACTGAGCGCCGCGCCTCGGCGACGGCCGCCGGGACGTCGTGCATCGCGATCTGCGCGGCGAATTTAAGCCGGGTCGGATCGGTCTTGCAGTAATCCGCGGCCCAGTTGTTGTAGGCACGGGCGAGCGCCGCGGCGTAGTCGGGCGCCAGATCGTCATGGCACAGGATCTGCCGGCCGCGGGTGCCGTACATCACGGCGACGTCGATCCCCTCAATATCCATCGCGGTCAAGGTCGACGGCGCATCGAAACCGCGCGCCCGGGCGACGTTGAAATGCGGGTGGCGGGCGCGGCTGCGTCGGCGCAATTCACGGCTCGATTGGGTAGCCCCCTGCGCGTTGGCATGCGCCGGGATCGCCAGTCCCTGCACTTCCATGCCCATGATCGAGTCGGTATTGTCCTTGTCCGCCTTGCTCTCGGCCAGCTGCTGCTGCTGCCCGCCATAGAAGCGCGGCGGATTGGCTTTGTGCGGACCGTCGAGATAGCGGGACCAGAGATCGTCCGGCTCCATCATGTGCAGGTCGCTGTCGAGGATCAGATAACCTTGGCGTGCCATGTCTCACCTCCTAAAAGCAGGCTGCTGAAAACCGAGTTCGCCTTTGTGATGCCGGTCCATCCGGGCGAGCCAAGGCGTAATCCAACGGCCGCGCCCACTGAGGCGGCTTTGCAACCAATCGTTTGCCCGTCGTCTCTGCATCCCCACGGGGATCGCACGGGCACCGCCATGCAGGTCACGCCGGGTCTTCTGCCGCCGGCGCCGGATCGCGGTTGGACGGGGAGCGCGACCCGGCCGGCGGCGGTCTTTATTTGGCGCGCGCCATCCGCACGTTGTCGTGGCGTTTCGCGGCAGCGTCGGCCTTCTGGAAATCTTCTTCGCCGAAGCCGTAGAGACGGGCACCGCCATAGAGGATCTTGCTGCCGATCTCGGGCGTGATGCTCGGGTTCTGCAGCACCCGGTTGGAGACCTCGGGGAAGCTCGAGTCGAAATGCGGGAAGTCGGTGGACACGCAGATATTGTCGGCGCCGCCCAAGAGTTCGACAACCGAGCCGACCTCGCTCTCGCCGCTCTCGATCGCCGAGAAGCAGTTGCGCTTCCAGTATTCGAGCGGCGACAATTTGAGGT
>DATLTH010000079.1:0-7708 GCA_035533695.1 Allostellaceae bacterium
GGCAGCAAGATCTACGCCGCCGACGGCAGCCTGATGACCGAATTCGAAACCGAACACCGCATCCCGGTCGCGATCGACAAGGTGCCGCGCCTCGTCATCGAGGCGTTTCTCGCCGCCGAGGACCGCGACTTTTACAGCCACGGCGGCGTCGACCCGCTTGCCATGGTGCGCGCGGCGCTGACCGACATTCTGCGGCTGGAGCGCGGCCAGCGCCCGATCGGCGCCTCGACGATCGCCCAGCAGGTGGTCCGCCATTTCCTCCTCACCAACGAAGTATCGATTTCACGCAAGATCAAGGAAGTGCTGCTCGCCTACCGGATCGAGCGCACGCTGAGCAAGGACCGCATCCTCGAAATTTATCTGAACGAGACCTATCTCGGCGCCGGCGCCTACGGCGTCGCTGCCGCGGCAGACACCTACTTCCAGAAGCCGCTCGACCAGCTGAGCCTCGCCCAGGCCGCCTTTCTCGCCGCCCTGCCGAAGGCGCCGAACAATTACAACCCGATCCGCCATCCGGCGGCGGCCAAGGCGCGGCGCGACTGGGTGCTCTCCGGCATGGCCGAGGTCGGCTGGATCAGCGCGGCGCAGGCCAAATTGGCCGAGGCCGAACCGCTCGTTGTCCATCTGCGCAAAGAGCCGCAAGGCGGGCAGGACGGCTATTTTGCCGACGAGGTGCGGCGTGAGCTGATCGGCCGGTTCGGCGAAAAGGCGGTCTACGAAGGCGGCCTGAGCGTCCACACCAGCTATACGCCGTCCGATCAGCAGATGGCCGAAACCGCGTTTCGCCACGGGCTTACCGAATACGACCGGCGGCACGGCTGGCGCGGCCCGCTGGCGCACGATCCGACCGCGGCTGCGGCGCGCGCCGCGCTCGCCGGCATGGCCGACCCGCCCGGCACTGCGAACTGGCAGCTCGCGGCGGTGACCGCGACCGACTTCGGCGGCGCGACAATCGCGCTGAAGAATGGCGGCGTCGGGCGGATCCCGCTCGCCGAGTTGCGCTGGGCGCGCCGCACGCTCAAAGACCAGCGGCTCGGCGCTCCGGTGCGCAGCGCCCGCGAGGTGCTCGATCCCGGTGACATTGTGCTCGTCGAACCGCTGCCAGCCACGCCGCCCGCCAGGTGGCATCGCCGTGCGGCCGTCGCCCCGCCGAATTATGCGCTGCGTCAGCTCCCGGATGTCAGTGGCGGCCTCGTCTCGATGGATCCGAAGACCGGGCGGATTCTCGCCCTGGTCGGCGGCTGGTCATTCCGCCAGAGCCAGTTCGACCGGGCGATCCAGGCAAAGCGGCAACCGGGCTCGGCGTTCAAGCCGTTCGTCTACGTCACCGCGTTGGAGAACGGGTTCACCCCGTCGAGCATGGTCGACGATTCGCCGATCTCGATCCCCCAGGGCCCCGGGCTGTCCGACTGGCAGCCGGTCAATTACGAGGGCGGCTATGTCGGGCAGACCACGCTCGACGATGCGCTCGTGCATTCGCGCAACCTGGCGACCGTGCACGTCGCGATGACGATCGGCCTGCCGGCCATCGCCAAGACGGTGCGCGCCTTCGATGTCATGGACAACATGCCGCCCTACTACTCGATGGCGCTGGGCGCCGGCGAGACGACGCTGCTGCGCCTGACCGGCGCATACGCGATGCTCGACAATGCCGGTCACTGGCTGTCGCCGTCGGTCATTGATCTGGTGCAGGACCGCAATGGCCACATTCTTTATCAGAAGGGGATCGCCGGATGCACCGCCTGCTTTGTCGCCTCGGGCGCGAGCGCGGGTGCCGACGTCGGCGGGCTTTATCGCCCGGCTGGCCCCGCCGATCCCGCCACGGCCGCGCTGCCGAACGTGGCCTTTGCCGCCAACGCCGTGCTGTACAAACCAACGAAGCGCGACCCGCTGGTCGATCGCAACGCCGATGACGAGCTCATCTCGATGATGCAGGGCGTCGTGCAGCGCGGCACCGGCATCGCGGTGTCGGCGGTCGGCAAACCGCTCGCCGGCAAAACCGGCACGACCAGCGACTGGTTCGACGCCTGGTTTGTCGGGTTTTCGCCGGGTCTGGCGGCCGGGGTCTTTGTCGGCTTCGACGAGCCGCGCACCCTGGGCGACGGCGAAGCCGGCGGCCGCGTCGCCGCACCGATCTTTCGCGACTTCATGAGCGCGGCCCTCAAGAACCAGCCGGCGACGCCGTTTCCGCTGCCCGCCAGCACCGCCGCCACGGTGGCAAGCAAGGAGCCGGATGACAATTCATCGGCGCAGGATGCCGCAAGCCTCGATGACGACACCCAGGACTCCGGCCGGGTCTCGGCCGACGACCGCGCCGATGCTGGCGACGATCGGGCGGATCGGGTCTCGCCCGACGCCGACATGCCCGAGGCGCCGGCACGGCAATGGCGGGGTTACGCCGCCCCCGGCACGAGGAGCTATGCCGCAGCGCGGACGCCGTACATCGAAGCCCCCTCGGCGCCGTACGCGGCCGCTCAGGGCTATGCCGTGCCGCTGCCGGGGTACCCGCTGCCACCCCCTCCGATGCCCGGAACGAGGACGCTGCCGCGCCACGGGACCGGTGGGCTTTACTGAACCTCGCCGCCCACGAGCCGCTGCAGCCGCGCGAGCCATGCCGTCACCCGGCGCCGGTTGACGCCGAAATCGGCGCGGCCGTAGCGCGCCCGGCTGTAGAGCGCGATGCCCGAGCGACCGGGCCCCAGCGCGACGAATTCGGCGGTGACAACATCCGGAAACCGGAACACGGCCGAGCGTTGGATCACAACGATGCGCCGCGCTTGCGGTTCGGCCAGCAGTGTCACGATGCGCGGCTCCGCTGCGATGAGGCGAGCGAAGAGGCGGTAGAGGCGGTCCGCGTCGACCGGAAAGACCGGGCTCGGCACCGCTTCGGCCAGCGCGCAATAGCCGGGCGGGCAGGCGAGAAACGCGTTCGCCCGCAGCGGTTCGCGCAGCGCCTGGATCGCCGCGTCTTCGCCCGCTCGCAGCCGGTCTTCCGCGGCGCGATCCATGAACAGGCGCAGCCCGAACCCGGCCGCGAACATCGCCAGCAGCAAGACGACAATGCTGATCAACAGGTTGCGGGCCACCCCGCTGCTCGCCGAGCGCTATTCGCCGTTCGAAGCGCCGGCGGCCCGGCAATATTAGCCGAGATCGAGCCGCACGGTCACCGCGGCGCTGGCGATGACCGCAACATCGCCGGCGCCGTCGTCCGGGACATCGAGGCCGCCCTTGACGATGTTGACGGTGACCTGGCCGTGCGGCAACGCCGCCTTCACCGTGCCGGCGTCGACCCGCTCCGGCCGCTGCACCCCGATCGTGACCTCGACCTGCATCGTGCGGGCATCGACGCCGAGGCTGCGAACGAGGCTCAAGGAGCTGTGGTGGATGGCGTCCTGCACGGCGCGAACCGCCGCCTTGGTGTAGTCGCCGCCGTGCAGGTCGTTGCCGGCGCCGAATTCGGTGATGACCCGCTTCAGCGTCATGGCCGCCCCCGCTCCGGCAGATCGAGCCGCACCACGGCCGCGGCGTTGGCGACGACGGTCGCGTTGGTGCCCTCGTCGTTGGCGATTTCGAGCCCGCCTTCGACGAGGTTGACCGTGCCGGTGCCGTGCGGCAACACCGCGAGCACCGCCGCCTTGTCGACGAGGTCGGGCCGCGGCACGCCGATCGTCACCTCGACCTGCATCGCATCCGCCGACAGCCCAAGAGCCGATGCGACCGGCAGCGAATTGTGCCACAGCGCGTCGCGCAGCGCCCGCACCGCCGCCGTCGTGTAGTCGCGGCCGCGGATGTCGGTCCCCATGCCGATCTCCAGAACCATGCGCTTCAATGCCATCGACGGCGCCCTCGCTTGCCGCCCGGATCATGTCACAGGCGGCCGCCCGGTGCCAGCGACGGCGGCGAACGCGCGCTGCGCTACCGCAACGGCGCGCAGGATTCTACACTGGCCGGGATGACCCACCGCCGCGACCTGTTCCCATCGCTCGAACCCTACCGCACCGGCCACCTCCGGCTGGATTTGCGCCACACGATGTACTGGGAGGAGTCGGGCAACCCGCAGGGTCCGCCGATCCTCTTTCTGCACGGCGGGCCGGGCGCCGGGGCGACGCCGACACACCGGCGATTTTTCGACCCGACCCACTGGCGCATCGTGATCTTCGACCAGCGCGGCGGCGGGCGCTCGACCCCGCTCGGCGCGATCGAAGACAATTCGCCCGATCACCTGGTCGCCGACATCGAGAAGCTGCGCCAGGAATTGGGTATTGCCCGGTGGGTCGTGTTTGGCGGCTCCTGGGGCTCGACCCTCGCACTGCATTATGCCGAGACCCACCCCGAGCACGCCGCCGGCCTCATCCTGCGCGGCGTCTTTCTGTGCCGCGCCGCCGAGATCGAGTGGTTTCTCTACGGCATGCGGGCGATCTTCCCGGAGGCGTGGCGCGCCTTTGCCTTCTACCTGCCGGAGGCCGAGCGCGGCGATCTGCTCGCCGCCTATTACCGCCGCCTCACCGACCCGGACCCGCGCGTTCACCTGCCGGCGGCGCGCGCCTGGAGCGTCTACGAGGGGGCCTGCTCGACCCTGCTGCCCAATCCGGAGACGGTCACCGCCTTCGCCGAAGACCGGCTCGCGCTCGGATTGGCGCGGATCGAGGCGCATTACTTCATCCATCACCTGTTTTCGCCGCAGCGGGATCTGATTGCGCGGATCGCCCGCATTCGCCATCTGCCGGCGGTGATCGTGCAGGGGCGCTATGACATGATCTGCCCGATTCGCAGCGCCGACGAATTGGCGCGCGCCTGGCCCGAGGCCGAGTACGTCATCGTGCGCGACGCCGGGCATTCGGCGATGGAGCCGGGCATCCGCGAGCACCTGGTGCTGGCGAGCGAGCGCGGCAAAGCCTGGTGACGCCCTGGCGGCGGCATGATGCGCGCTGCGGTTTCTCTTGCCGGAAGGATCATCGCCTCTAATATGCCGGGGCGCGCGCTGGCCACGACGGCACGCGGCGCAGCCGCACGGGGGTCGGGGTGAGCCTGTCGACGATCGGGGCGCGGGTGGCGCGCGCAGTGGTGATCCTGGCGGCGGTCGCGGTCCTCTGCGGGGTGCCGGCATTGCCCGCCGCGGCGCAGATCACGTTCGGCTCGCCCAGCGACCCGCCGCGCCTCGCGCTCGGCGCCGGCGCCTTCGACATCACGCCGAGCAACCACAAGGACGCCCAGACCGCCGCCGAATTCCGCGGCGAATACCGCTTCGGCGATGTTCTGTCGGTGATCGCGCCGTTCGTCGGCGTATCGGCGACCAGCGACGGCGCCGCCTATGGCTATTTCGGGTTCGGCGTCGATGTGAATTTCGGACCCAACTGGGTGCTGACCCCGAACGGCGCGGCCGGCGTTTTCGAGCGCGGCTCGGGCACCAAGCTCGGCTCGTGGTGGGAGTTCCGCACCGGCGCCGAGCTGGCCTACCGGTTCGCCGACAGCAGCCGGCTCGGGGTCGCGTTCAATCACACCTCGAATGCCGGCCTTACCAAGCGCAACCCGGGCGAGCAGTCGATCGCGCTGATGTACAGCATCCCGATGCCCTGAGCCTGCAGTTCCGCCGCCACCCGAGGGTTACGGGGTCGGCGGCTTGCGGTCGCGTTCGGGCGCCAGTTCGTCGATCGCCTGGGCCAGGTGGACGTCCTTGATGCTCAAACCGCCCGCGTCGTGCGTCGACAGGATGATCTCGACCCGGTTGTAGACGTTGAAGATCTCGGGGTGGTGATCCATCTTCTCGGCGGCCAGGGCGATGCGCGCGAGAAACCCCCAGGCTTCGGAGAAATTGCTGAAGTGATAGCTCTTGCGGATCGCGTCGCGATCCTCGACCTCGCTCCAGCCATGCAACTCGCGCAGCGCCGTGTGGCGCGCCGCACCCGTCAGCCTCTCGACCATGCCGTCCTCCGTTGCTGGCTCCGCCCGGCAGCAAGTGCGCCGCGGCGGGGCCGAGGTCAAGCCGGATGCGCGCGGTAACGGCCGGGCAGGCGCCCTCGCTCGCCGATATCGAGGCGCTGGCAACGCACGCGCTGGAAGGGCTGCCGCGCCGCTTCAAGCGCCAGCTCGGGCCGGTGGCAATCCGGGTCGAGGACTTCCCCGACGCCGATACCGAGGCGGCGATGGCATTGGACAGCCCGTTCGACCTCTTGGGCCTCTACCGCGGCATCGCGTTGCCGCACCGCAGCGTCAGCGAGCCCCAGCCCGCGACCGATATGATCTTTCTCTACCGCCGGCCGATCCTCGATTACTGGTGCGACAGCGGCGACGATCTGTTCGACGTGGTGCGCCACGTGCTGATCCACGAGATCGGCCATCATTTCGGGTTCAGCGACGCCGATATGGCGCGGATCGAAGGTTCGGGATGAACGGCCGCGTGCGTGCGCCGCCGCGCCGCCGCCGCGCCGCGAATTGACTCGGACGGGGCTGCTCACTAGGTTGGGCGTCGCATGCGCCGTGACCCACTCATCGGTGGAGGGGTGGCCGAGTGGCTGAAGGCGGCGGTTTGCTAAACCGTTATACGGTTAACCCCGTATCGTGGGTTCGAATCCCATCCCCTCCGCCACCCCCTTGATTTTGTTATGGAATTGGCGCTTCAAGCACGACGGAAGCGATCTGCAATCGGCGCCGTTCTAGCCCATTTGCCACCGGATTGCCACCGGACCGCACCCGCCTTGTGCCCGAACCGTTCCTCTATCAGTCGGTCAGCGCACCGGCGAGCGCCGCCTCAACCGCGGCTGCGGCGCGCTCGTCAGTGTTCCCGAACAGGTGCGCATAGACCCCGAGCGTGACGGTCGGGTTGCTGTGTCCGATCCGGCGGCTCACGGCCACGACGTCGAGTCCCGCGGCAATGAGCTGCGAAACGTGGGTGTGGCGAAGTGCATGCAGGGTGACCTTCGGCAGCTTCAGCATGCGTATAGTGCGCGCCCAATCCGCTGTCAGACTGTCAGGCGGCCAGGGGCTCGCGTCCGGCCGGGCGACCGCAAGATCGTCGGGACCAGCCTTGCCCATGCCGAACGCGAGGCGCTGTTCCTGCTGCCGGCGCCAATGGTCGCGGAGCTCGGTGACGATCGACGCCGGGATCGAAACGGTGCGCCGGCCGGCGTTCGTCTTGGGCGCCTTGAACGCCAGTCCCGCGTTGGTCTGTTCCAATGAGCGCTGGACATGAACCTTGCCGCCGTCGAGATCGATATCGCCCCAGCGAAGCGCGGCGATCTCGCCGCGGCGCATGCCCGTGGCCAAGCCGATCACCGCCACCGGGTAGAGCGGCCGGCCACGGAGCGCATCGACGACGGCCTTGATCTGATGCGGGGCAAGGATCTCGACCTCCGTGCGCTGAACGCGCGGCGGCTCGGCGGCCGCCACCGGGTTGGTGGCGATCATGCCCCATTTGACGGCATGGCCGAAAACGCGATGAAGCAGCCGGTGTACATGCCCAATCGTGCGAGGCGCCAAGCCAGCCCCTCTGGCTTTGGGCGCTGCAACTTTCCGTACAGGTCAGCAAAATTGACGGTCTTGAGCCTCTGAATGCGGCTCGCGCCAAGGTGCGGCCGAACATGGTGTTTGATCAACTCTTTGTACCGCTCAAGGGTCTTCGCCGAAACCTGCGTCTCGGCCCAGGCTTCCCAAGGCGTCTATATACGTGACTGACCTAGCGCTAGATGTGGAGGCCAAGCTGCTTATCCTC
>DATLTH010000080.1:0-4055 GCA_035533695.1 Allostellaceae bacterium
CCTGGGTGACCTCCCAGCTGTGCGACGCCTCGCGCCGGTCGGACAGCAACGAGTCGGCTTCGTCGAAGATCAGCATCGCCCGTTGCGACCGCGCCGCGGCGAAGGCGGCGGCGATCGCCTTCTCGCTGCCGCCGACCCACATCGATAAGAGGTCGCTCGCACGCTGCTGCATGACTTCGAGCCCGAGCCGCGCGGCGAGATGCCGGGCGAATTGCGACTTGCCGGTCCCGGGCAGCCCGTGGACGCACAGCGACCAGCCGGCCGGCGCTCCCGGGCGGGTTAGCCGCTCGGCCAGCGCGGCGAGGTCGACGCCGCAATTGACCAATGCCGGGCCGAACTCGTGCCCGTGAGCATCGGCGAACTGCGGCGCGATGCCGAGCAACGGTAAGACGCGGCTGATCGCTTGTTCGATCTCGGCTTCGCCGCCGCCGGCGAGCGCCGCCGCCCGTGCGGCGTTGGCGGCGACCCGGTCGACAAACGCCTCGATCGCCGGGTTGCTCTCGTAGCGCAGCAACAACAAGAGGATCTCGGTGTCGATGGCGTCGAGCCCGAACTCCTTGCGGACGAACGCGATGTTCCGCTCGAACTGCTGGTCGCCGCGAGGAGCGGCACCAAGGCCGCACAGTAAACTGTGCAACTCGCGTAGTTTGCATCGGCGGTTGGTCACGCGTGTCTCGGTAAAGTAATCGTCGGCGTCGTCGGTCTCGCCGCGGAGCACATCTAGCTGAGATATCGCCGCGGCCTCCAGGAAGTGCGCCGCCGGGCTCGTCAGGCAGCTGCGCACATACCAGGCCAGCTGCCGCCGAGCCGCATCGTTGATCAGGCCCATTTTGCTACTTCTATTCTCCGTCCCATTGGGACGGATGGTAGCAGGGACACACGTCAGAAACGGACGCACCGTAGGCCTTATCGACCCGCTACCCCTGGCCATCGGCCTGTCCCACTGAGCCAGCGTGTTAGGGGCGTTATTGGAGTGGGTCCAAGGGTATGAACTGGCCATCCGGTAATCGGCTGCTTACGGCGCTAGGCCGTCGCCGCTGGACGCTCCAGCGAAGGTCCCCTGACCGATCCGGCAGCCGACGCTCAGGCATGTCGGTGGGAACTGGTCAAATTGCCCCACGCTGCCGCTCGCGGCAGCGGCGCAGTCGGGTAGTTAGCTGCCGTTGACGGTCAGCCACCCTGCGTTCACGGGCTGACGCCCGCAATGGACGGCTGACCCTCGCGAATGGTGTTATCGTGGACGCACGAAACAACGTGATCGCGTTGATGAACGCAGAACCCGCGAGAATGCCCGATAAATGAAGATAATTATGATTTTCGCGTTCCTTCTGGTCCTTGTGATCGCATTCAGCAACATGGCAGCCGCGCAAACCGTCGTCAGCGCTGCTGAGGCCGAGCGGGCCGGAATCCGCGTCGCAACCCTGCAAACCGCACGGATGGCACGATCGATACCGGCGCTCGGCTCGGTGCTCGATCCGTCGCCGTTCATTCGGCGCTCGGGCGAAATCGCGATGATTGACGCGCAGGTCGCCGGCGCCAAAGCAAAGGTGGTGCTGGAGAAACAGCAGATGGCGCAGGCCTCCACGCTCTACCGGCATCGGCAGGTCATCTCGTTGACCGAGTATCAGAAAGCGGCGGAAGACCTCGCCGCGAACGATGCAGTGCTCGCCGAGGCGCGGGCCAAACGCGGGTCGCTGCTCGCGCGAACCCAGGCCGACTGGGGCACGGCGATGGCCGCCGCGCTGGGCGCCAACAGCGATCCCCTGCCGCAACTGGCGGCCGGTAAGGCGATGCTGGTCGGATTGAGCCTGCCTCCCGGGACGACGCTTGCCGAGCCGCCGGGTCAGGTGGACGCCGAAGCTGCGGGAACCCGCTTTTCCCTCCATCTGATCGGCCCGGTCCCCAAGATGCTCGGCGGGTATCCCGGCCAAGCCTTTCTGTACGAGGCAGCGGCGCAGCCGGAAGTCCCGATCGGAACGATCGTCTCGGTCTCGTTGCCGGCGGGTCCGCAGCGCGCCGGCATGCTGGTGCCGTGGTCGGCGGTGATGTGGCAGCAGGGGCGCGCCGTCGTGTTCCGGGCCGCGGCTGGGCATCGCTTCGACGCGGTGCCGATCGCGACCGACATTCCGACCGCGAGCGGCTATCTCGTCTCGGAGCGGCTGTCGCACGGCGATCGTGTCGTCGTGCGAGGCGCCTCGCTGCTGCTGGGCGCAGCGAATAAATCCGGCCGAAACGACGACTGAGACTGACTGGAGCTGACAGACCAACATGCTGCGGGCAATCGTCCGGGATTCCCTGCGCTACCCGTGGCTCGTCGTCTTCGCGGTACTCGCCTTGGGCGGCGCCGGGGTCGATTCATTGCTGCACGCCAATTTTGACGTGTTTCCGAACTTTGCGCCGCCGATCGTTACGGTCAATACAACGGTGACCGGTCTCGCGCCCAACGATGTCGAAACGCTCGTGACGACGCCGATCGAGGATGCCGTTGACGGGGTGCCGGGCCTGGCAAAAATGCGCTCGCAATCGGTTTCCGGCCTATCCGTGGTCACCGCAACCTTCCGTGGCGCCACCGACATCTACCAGGACCGACAATTGGTCGCCGAGCGCATCGCGACGGTTTCTTCCAGGCTTCCCGCCGGAGCGCGCTCGCAGCTGATGCCTGCGCAATCGGCCACCGGCACGGTGCTCGATGTCGGGCTGACCTCATCCCGCCTGTCCCTGGTAGAGTTGACCGAACTGACGCGAGCGGTGATCCGCCCGGCGCTGCTCGCGGTCCCTGGGGTCGCCAATGTCGTGATCTTTGGCGCGCGCCCGCAGCAATGGCAGGTCCGGGTCGAGCCCAAAGCGTTACTCGCCGCGCATATCGGCCTCAACCAGGTCATCCAGGCGGCGACTGCCGGCTCCGGCATCCGCCGCGCCGGCGTCATCGACACCGCCAACCAGCGCTTCCTGATGCAGTCGCATGGTCAGGCGGCCGATCTGTCGGCGCTGGCGCAGACCGTGATCGATCGCCAAGCCGCCACGCCGCTGACCCTTGGCGATGTCGCCCATCTGACCGTCGCCTCCCGGCCGGCGATCGGGGCCGCGCTGATCGGGCACAAGCCGGGGCTGTTGCTGATCGTTTCGGCGCAATTTGGCGCCAACACGCTGAAGGTCGCCGATGGGTTGCGGCAAGCCCTGAGGCGGCTTGCGCCCACCGTCGCGCATGCCGGGGTCGAACTCGATCCTCATGCACTGCAACCCGGAACGTTTATTCTGGAGGCGCTGCGCGATCTGCGCAATTCGCTGTTGATCGGGGCCGGGCTGATCCTCGTCGTGATCGTCATCGCGCTGCGCAATTGGCGGGTGGCGTTGATCTCGTTCGCGACGATCCCGTTCGCGTTGCTGCTCGCGATCCTGGTGCTCGACGCGTTGGGATTGACGCTCGACACCTTCTCCCTCGGCGGGCTGGCAATCGCACTCGGCATTGTCGTCGACGATGCGATCATCGACATCGAAAACGTCCGCCGCCGTTTGCACGAAAATCAGCAGAAGCCCGAACCGGCGCCGCGGCTGCGGGTCATTCTCGACGCGTCGATCGAGGTGCGCACGCCGATAATCTTTGCGACTCTGGCAATCATCCTTGTTTTTCTGCCGATTTTCGCGCTGACGGGAATAGCCGGCCGGCTCTTTGAGCCGCTGGCCGTCGCTCTCATCATCGCGATCCTGGCGTCGCTGCTGCTCGCCCTGACATTGACCCCGGCGCTCGCGGCGCTGCTGCTCGGATCGGGCGGCATTGCGGCGAAGGAGCCACTATTCGTCAGCGGAGCGCGACGGCTCCATCTGAAGGCGCTGGCCGCGGTGCGCCGGCATGCGCGCGTGGCGCTCGCGGTTTTCACGACGCTTGCGCTCGCGGCCCTCGTCAGCGTCGCCTTCCTGCCCACCCGCTTTCTGCCGCGCTTTCACGAGAACGACGTGATCGCGCATTTTCTCGCGCCGCCCGGCACCGCTCTGCCGCAGATGCTGGGCCTCGCCCGGCGGTCGGTCGCGATATTGCAGAAGATGCCGCAGGTTGC
>DATLTH010000081.1:0-2532 GCA_035533695.1 Allostellaceae bacterium
CGATGACCATCGTCGCGGCGGTGAAATAGGCCCGGGTATCGACGTTGATGCCGGTCGTGTACATGTGGTGCGCCCACACGACAAAGCCGATCCCGCCGATCGCGACCATCGCATAGGCCATGCCGAGATAGCCGAAGATCGGCTTTTTCGAGAAGGTCGACACGATCTGCGACACCATGCCGAACCCCGGCAGGATCATGATGTAGACCTCGGGGTGACCGAAGAACCAGAACAGATGCAGGAACAAGAGCGGGTCGCCGCCGCCTGCCGGGTTGAAGAAGGCAGTGCCGAAATTGCGGTCGGTCAACAGCATCGTGATCGCCCCGGCCAGCACCGGCAGGGCGAGCAGCAGCAGAAACGCGGTGACCAGGATCGACCACACAAAAAGCGGCATGCGGTGCAGCGTCATCCCCGGCGCGCGCATGTTGAAGATCGTCGTGATGAAGTTGATCGAACTCATGATCGACGAGGCGCCGGCGAGATGCAGGGCGAAGATCGCCATGTCGATCGCGGGGCCTGGGTGCCCGCCCGGGCCGGCGGCCGAGAGCGGCGGATAGAGCGTCCAGCCGACGCCGGCGCCGGCGCCGTTCACCCCGTCGCCGGCGCCGAACTGCGTCGACAGCAAGAGCAGCAGGAAAGACGGGACCAACAGCCAGAAGCTGACATTGTTCATCCGCGGGAAGGCCATGTCGGGCGCGCCGATCATCAAGGGCACGAACCAGTTGCCGAACCCGCCGAAGGTTGCCGGCATGACCACGAAAAACACCATGATCAGACCGTGCGCGGTGATGATCACGTTGTAGAGCTGCTCATTGTCGATCAGCGTATTGCGGGGGTACATCAGCTGGGCGCGCATCACCACCGAGAGCGCGCCGCCGAGCACCGCGGCAAAGATCGCAAAGCACAGATAAAGCGTGCCGATGTCCTTATGATTGGTCGAAGCGAGCCAGCGGATGAAGAAGCCCGGCCGATGATCGTGGGCCGCGTGCTCGGCGCCGGCGGTTGCATCGTGATAAGCCATTCGCAAGACCTCTTCGCTGTCAGTAGCCGGCCGGCGAGCTTTCGGCCGGCTTTGCGCCGGCTCCGCCCGGCATGCCGGCGACCGTCGCCACGGCGACCCGCGTCGGATCGGACGCCGCATCGTTTGCGGGCGTCGCAGCGGCAAATTTCTTTTTGGCGGCGGCGAGCCATTGGTCGAACTCGGGCTGCGTGACCGCCTTGACCTCGATCGGCATCTTGGAATGGTTGACGCCGCAGATCTGGTTGCACTCGCCGTAATAGGTGCCGGGCTTCTCGACCTCGAACCAGCTCTCGTTGAGCCGGCCCGGCACGGCGTATTCCTGCACCCCGAACGATGGCATGAACCAGCTGTGGATGACGCCGTCGGGGACTCCGGTCACCTGCACCCGCACCGTCGCGCCGGCCGGCACGACCAGCGGGTTGTCGACGCTCAAGAGGTGCAGCTGCCCCGGCTTCAGGTCCTTGTCGGCGACCAGATTGCTGTCGAAGGCGATTTTCTGGTCGGGATATTCGTAATGCCAGAACCACTGGTTGCCGGTCACCTTGATCGTCATGGCGGCCTTCGGCACCCGGTCCATGTAGTACATCAGCTTGAAGGACGGGATCGCGATAAAGACGAGGATCAGAATCGGGACGACCGTCCACAGGATCTCGACCAGCGTGTTGTGCGAGGTGCGGGTCGGCACCGGGTTGCGGCTGTGATGGAAGCGCACCATCACGAAAACCAATAGCCCGAGGACAAAAACCGTGATCAGCGTGATGATCACCAGCAATTCGTCGTGGAACGCGGTGATGCGGTCGTGCACCGGCGTCGCCGAAGGCTGAAACCCGATTTCCCAATTGCGCGGCTGGGCCGCCCCGGCATCCGCCACCAGCGCGGCCATGGCGACGAACGCCAGCGCCAGGAGGGCGCAGGCCCGCGCCGCTGCGCTTTCCCTGATCCAACTCGTCAACCGCACCATCTGCTTGCAGCCCTCCTCAGCGAGGACGCCCTCTCCGGCGAGGGCCTCGACTGTCTGCTCCGCCGGGCTTGCCGCGATTCCAAACGGAACGCCCGGCCTCCGCGCGCCGCGGCCGTAACCGCATCTTCGCTCCCGCCCCGCCGCCGGCGGACGGCAGCAACCAATCCGCTCGACCCTACACCAAAGCCCGCCGGGGCGACAACTCAGGGTAGTCCCGACCGGCGCCGGCCGATTGCGGCACGCCGTCGCACGAGGGGAACAACGCGGCGTCCCGGCGAACCGGCCCGATTTGCGATCCTTCCTTTTGCCGCGGCCCTCGTGCGACCATATTTACGTGCACATCGACAGCGTCCATTGCGGAGCCGCGCATGACCAACCTCGCCGTGACCAACGAACTGTTCTTCGACCGCACCGGCCTCGATCCGCGCCGGGTCGACACGATTGTCGGCGAGGCGCTCCTCGGCATGGATGACGGCGAGTTGTTCCTCGAATACAGCCAGTCGGAATCGGTCGCGCTCGACGATGGCCGCATCAAGAGCGCGTCGTTCGA
>DATLTH010000082.1:0-4010 GCA_035533695.1 Allostellaceae bacterium
AGGAGCGCGCTCACGGCGGCGTGCCGGCCATCGCTGTGGCGAGCGCCGCCGACACGCGCTCGCACATCGCGGCGTAGGCGGGGGTCGTGCGCACGCTGCGCTCGCGCGGCTGCGGCACATCGACCGGCAGGTCGGCGGCGATATGCCCGGGACGCGGGGTCATCACCGCGATGCGGGTCGACAGGTAGACCGACTCGAAGACGCTGTGGGTGACGAACAGGATGGTCGGCCGGTGCGCCTCCCACAGCCGCAAGAGGTCATCGTTGAGCGCCAAGCGGGTGATCTCGTCGAGCGCCGCGAACGGCTCGTCGAGCAGCAGCAGGTCGGGGTCGGTGACGAGGGCGCGGGCGATCGACACCCGCATCCGCATGCCGCCCGACAGCTGGTGCGGGTAGGACCGCTCGAACCCGGCAAGCCCGACCGCGGCGAGGGCGGCGGCGACCCGGTCGCGCTCGGCCGAACGCACATGCCCGGCGATGCGAAACGGCAGTTCGACATTGCCGGCGACCGTGCTCCACGGCATCAGCGTCGGGTCCTGGAAGACAAAGCCGATATGGCCGGCGGACTTGCCTCGCCCCGGCTCCCCGCCGAGATGCAGCTCGCAGCTGCCGCCGGTCGGCTGGCTGAGCCCGGCGACAATCCGCAACAATGTGCTCTTGCCGCAGCCCGACGGCCCCAGGAGGCTGAGGAACTCGCCGCGCCCAACGCTGAGGTCGACGCCGTCCAGCGCCTGCAGCCCCGAGGCGAAGCGCTTGCCAACACCGTGCAATTCGACGACTGGTGCCAGATGGGCGGATGCTGGCAGCCCCTCACCCTGTCCCTCTTCCCGTGTCACGGGGAGAGGGGACGCCGCTGCAGCAACGCGAAGACAATCCGGGCGATGCCGGCGGCTGCGGGGGCTCTCCCTCTCCCCACGAGCGGGGAGAGGGCTGGGGTGAGGGGCATCGCAGCGGTCATTTCGCCCCCGCCGCCATCCCGACCTTCTTGTCGACAAACTGCAGCGTGTAGGCGCGCCGGTAATCCATGTCGGGCTTATAGAGGCCGGCCTTCGACATCACCGTGAAGAAATCGCGCCAGCGCGCTTCGCTCATCGCGCCGATGCCGTTCATCTTGGCGTCGCCGCTGTCGACAATGCCATATTCCTTCATCTTGTCGCGGCCGTAGGTAAGCAGGGCGTCGGTCATGTCGGGATTGTCGCGTTTGATCAGCGCGTTGCCCGGCGACGGATCGCCATAGAGGTAGCTGTACCAGCCCTCGATGCTGGCGTTGATAAAGCGCTGCACGAGATCGGGCTTGTCGCGCGCCAGCTGTTGCGAGGTTTCGATCAGCGCGCCGTAGCTGCTGTAGCCGGCATCGGCGAGCAGCATCACAACGGGCTTCACCCCCGCTTTCTCGATCGTGAACGGCTCGCTCGTCAAATAGCCCTGCTGGACCGATTTGGGGTCGGCAAGGAATGGTGCCGCGTTGAAGGTGTACGGGCGGACCTGATCATCGGTGTAGCCGAATTTCTGCTTGAGGAATTGCCAGCTGGTGATGCGGGTGTCGGAGCTGATCATGATCGGCTTGCCCTTTAGAGCGGCCAGGCTGTCGTTGCCCTGCCCGGGATGGGCGATCAGCACCGAGGGGTCCTTCTGAAAGAACGCCGCGACCGCCACCATCGGGATGTTCTGCTCGACGAAATTGAGCGGGGCGAAGGAATTGGACGCGATGTTGAAATCCAATACGCCGGCCGCCAGCAGCTGGGCATGGTTGACCTGCGGGCCGCCCGGCCGGAGCTCTACATCGAGGCCGTAGCGCTTGTAGATCCCGGTCGCGATCGCCTGGTAGAAGCCGCCATGCTCGGCTTCGGCCTTCCAGTCGGTGCCGAATTTGACGGTTTCGGCGAGGGCGGCGTGAACCAGCAGCAAAAGGGCGCACCCGAGCGCGGCGGGTGCGAGCAATCTCAAGGTTCTGCGGATCATCAATGCCGGCCCCGTGCAGCGCTTTGGAACGGCCAGTGTAGTCCGGGCCGCGGCGGGGCGTCGAGCGGCGGCAATGCCTCACGGATCGGCGGCGCCGCGCTCGCAACCGCGGGCGCGATCCTGTATCATCCGCCAAAAGGACCGGTGCGGGCATTTCTCTGAGCAGGCAGGGGCTGGACCATGAAGAATCTGCTGGCTGTGATCGGCGACGGCAATGCGGGACCGGTGCTCGAAGCCTCATTGATGGTGGCCCGCCGGTTCAACAGCCATATCGTCGGGCTGCACAGCCTGACGACCGAATACGCCGTGGTGTTCGGCGGCGAGATGGGGTTTTCGATCTCCTCCGACGTCGACCGCACGCTGGAGCGCGAGGGCCACGAGCGGCGCGATCTGGCGCGGCGGCTGTTCCGCGACTTCATGAACACCAACGGTGTGCCGATCGGCACGCCGGCGGCGGGGTATGTCGGGCCGAGCGCCTCGTGGCGCGAGGAGGACGGAAGGCAGAACGCCATCGTCGGCCTGAGCGGGCGCGTCTATGACCTGATCCTCGTTGAGCAGCCGGAAAAGCTTGCCTCGATCGCCGAGGCGACACTCGAGGATGCGCTGTTCGAAAGCGGCCGCCCGGTGATGATGGTGCCAAAAGCGATCGGGCCCAATCTCGGCGAGACGATCGCCATCGCCTGGAACGGCAGCACCGAGACCGCGATGACGGTGGCGCTGGCGATGCCGTTCCTCAAGCACGCGCGCCACGCGGTCGTCGTCGCGGTGGGGGCGCAACTTATGCCCGAGCCCGGTCCGGCCGGCGAGGAACTGGCCCGCAGCCTCGAAGGCCACGGGCTGACGGTCAGCCTGCGCACCGCGATCGGCCGGCAGAAGTCGCAGGGCGAATCGTTCCTCAAGGAGGCGTTGGCGGCCGGCGCCGACCTGCTGCTCAAGGGCGCCTATACGCAGAGCCGCATCCGCCAGATGATCTTCGGCGGCGCGACGCGCCACATCATCATGGAAGCGAAGATCCCGGTGATCATGGCGCGGTAGGGCTGCCGCCATTTTCAGGGTCTGCGATCAACCGCGAATGGAACGAAGGCCCCGCGGATGCCGTTGTGACCGCGGCGTGGAACTTGGCCGCCGGTTGGCTTAGTGTCCGCGCCGCTCGGCGACTGCCGGGCGCGGAGGCAATGCGGGAGGTGCGATATGCGATGGTCGAGGTTGCACGGCATGGCGGCGCTGTGCGCCGGTCTCGCGGTTTTTGCCGTGGCATGCACGTCGTTCGCGCAAGCGCCGCCCTACCCTGCCCCGCCGGTATACCCGCCGGCGCCGCCGCTGCCGGCCTCTCCGGAGACCACCGAGATCGCCGCCTGCCTGTGCCTTGGCCAGACGGTTAGTACCCTGAGCGCCGACCTGACGGCAAAACAGCAGGCCTATCAGGCCGCGCAAGACGAGCTGGCGCGGCTCGATGCGCAATTGCGGAGCGCGCGCCGGCAGGTCGACGTCAACAATCCGCAATCCGTCGCCCAGTTCCGCCAGCTGCTCGCGCAGCGCGACGGCGCCTTCCGCCGCGACCGGGGCCCGGTTTTCACCGATATGTCGCGCGCGACCGAGCGCTATAACGCGCGGATCAGCGAATACAACGCCCGCTGCGCCAACCAGCCGCGCAATCCGGACCTGCTCAACCAGGTGCAGGCAACGCTGTCCTGCCCGCCGGCCTACTGATCGGCCTGTCCCGGATAGAGAAGCTGCGGGGCAATCTCTGGCGCGGCGATGACTGCCCACGCCTCGCCCCGCCAGGCGCGGAAAAAACAGCTGCGCCGTCCGGTGTGGCAGGCGACGCCGTGCTGATCGACCAGCAGCAATACCGTGTCGCCGTCGCAATCGAGGCGCAGTTCGTGGAGAAGCTGGGTCTGGCCGGAGGTCTCGCCCTTGCGCCACAACGCGCGGCGCGAGCGCGACCAGTAGCAGGCCCGCCCTTCGGTCAGCGTGAGGCGGACCGCCTCGCGGTTCATCCACGCCACCATCAGCACTTCGCCGGTGTCGTGCTGCTGGGCGATGGCC
>DATLTH010000083.1:0-2552 GCA_035533695.1 Allostellaceae bacterium
CGTGCGCGGATCGGCGCCCCAGCGCTCGCGGTCGGCGAAGGCGAGCTTTTTCGCCTCAACCATCACATGCACCAGATCGGCCGAGCCGAGCCCCATCGCCTTCACGTCGAACTGTTCGGCGATCTTGAGTTCCTGGAGCAAGACGAATCCGGTCGAATTGGGCGGCGCCTCCAGCACCGTGAAGCCGCGGTAATCGACCCCGATCGGCTCCTGAATCTCCGCCTCGAACCCGGCCAGATCGGCGTCGCCGACCGGTGCGCCGGCAGCGGCACAACCCGCCGCGAGGCGCTGGGCGAGCGCGCCGCGATAGAGGCATTCGGCGCCCTCGCCGGCGATTTCCTCCAAGGTGCGGGCGAGATCGGGCTGCACAATCGGCGCGCCGATGGCGGGCGCCATGACGTCCTGCAGAAAGACAGCGGCGCTGCGCGGGTCGGCCCGCAATATCGCGAGATTGGCGCCGGCAAAATGCCGGTAGTGCGGTGTCGCGCCGAACCCGTCGCTTGCATAATGGATGGCCTCGGCGAACAGCTCATGCCACGGCAGCCGGCCGAACCGGCGGTGCATCAGGCCGAGACCGGCCAGCATCCCCGGCACCGATACCGACATCGGGCCGGTGCGCGGGATGCCGCCCGGGTGGCGTTCGGGGGTTGCGGCCAGCGGCGCCGGCCCGGTGGCGTTGACCACCACGGCCCGGCTGCTCTTGGCGTCGAAGACAGTGTAGAACCCGTCGCCGCCGAGCCCCGACATCATCGGCTCGACGACGGCGAGCGTCAGCGCGGTCGCGACCGCCGCATCGACCGCGTTACCGCCGGCGCGCAACGCCAAGAGCCCGGCCTGCGATGCCAGCGGGTGATTGGCGGCGACGGCGCCGCGACGCCCGATGATCAGCGGCCGGTAGCAACGCATGTCCTGCATCTGTCGTTTCCCCAAAAAGACGGGCACTGTAGCGCAAAGCGCGGGCGAGAGGGGTGAGCGATGCGCAGCATGCGTGTTTGGATCAGTCTGTTCATCTGCCTGGCGGTCGCGGCCTGCGCGGCGGAGAACCATGCCGCCGACCAGGACCGGCATGACGGGTTCTACGGCGGCGTCAGCGGCGGGCTGACCCGCCCGTGATGCCCGCGATGCCCGTAGCGCAATGAGCGCGAAAACCACGAGTTGCGGCGTCATTGTCACCGATGGGGCGCGGCTGCTGCTCGGCCACGCCACCCGCTCGCCGCGCTGGGACCTCCCGAAAGGAATCGCCGAGCCGGGCGAGAGCCTCGTTGCCGCGGCATGCCGCGAACTCTTCGAGGAGACCGGGCTTGAGGCCCCCGCAAGCGCGTTATGCCCGCTCGGGGTCTTTCCCTATCGCCGCGACAAGGATCTCGCGCTGTTCGTCTGGATTGTGCGCGACCTGCCCGACCCGAATTCGCTCGTCTGCACCTCGCATTTTTCGTGGAATGGCCGCAGTCTGCCGGAATTCGACAAGTTCGGGCTGTTCACGCCGGACGCGGCGCTGGCGCGGGTCGGCAAGGCATTGGCCGCTCTGCTCGCCGGGATTTCGCTCGCCTCGTTATGCGAGGCTTCGAAATCGGCCGCCGGTCGTGCTAAAGAGGGGCAGCTCTAGCGGGAGGAGGATTCCCATGCCCAAATTGCGCCACATCGCGATCGCCGCCGAGGACCCGGTTGCGATGGCCGAGTTCTACAAGAAGGCGTTCGATTTCGTCGAGGTCGGCCGGCCCAACGGGGTGCTCGCCGACGGCGTGTTCCTCTCCGACGGCACACTCAACATGGCGATCCTCAAATTCAAGACCGACCAGCTCGGCAAGGGCATGGATTTCCGCGGCATCCATCATTTCGGCGTCTTGGTTGAGGATGTCGACGCGTTCACCAAGCGGCTCGACAGCCTCGGCGCCGAGCACTACATCGACCAGGGCGCCGGCGGCCATCAGGCCGGCTATTTCGAGAAGAAGTTCTACGGCCCCGAGCACATCCTGTTCGACATCGCCGAGCATGGCTGGGCCGGCGCCGAGCCGCTGCCCGAGCCGGTCAAAGAAGCCGCCGAGTAGGGAGGCACCCAATATGGCAAAGCTCCGCCACCTCGCGATCGCCTGCAAGGACCCGGACAAGATGGCCGAGTTCTACATCAAGGCGTTCGACTTCAAGAACGTGCGCACCAGCGACGGCCCGCTCGCCTACGGCCACCACCTCAGCGACGGGACGATCGACCTCGCGATCCTGCGCTTCAAGACCGACCAGATCGGCCGCGGCATGGATTATACCGGGCTGCACCATTTCGGCATCCTGGTCGACGACCTCGACACCGCCGCAAAGCGGGTCGCCGCGCACGGTGGCACGCACTACATGGACCAGGCCGAGCCGGAGCGGGTCGGCGGGTTCGAGACCAAGATGTACGGCCCTGAAGGCGTCTTGTTCGACATCGCCGAGCATCCCTGGACCGGCACCGAGCCGCTCCCCGAGGCGGTCAAGGAAGCCGCCGAATAGGCTGCACCCACGATTGACACTCCCGGCTTTGCGTACAATATCCTGTACGGAAGCCGGGAGATTGTCAT
>DATLTH010000084.1:0-6398 GCA_035533695.1 Allostellaceae bacterium
CGCCCGGTTCGCATGCCGATCGCCATATTCTTTTTCTGCACGGCGGGGGATACGCGACGGGGTCGCCAGCGCTCTACCGCCACCTTACCTGGCGCATCGCTGCCGCGGGACAAGCCCGGCTCTCGGCGATCCATTACCGCCTGGCGCCCGAGCACCCGTTTCCGGCAGCGCTCGATGATGCGACCGCCGCTTGGCACGGTCTCCTCGCCGCGGGGGCTGACCCGCGACATTGTGTGGTGATGGGAGATTCCGCCGGTGGGGGGCTCGCCCTCGCGTTGATGCTGAAGGTGCGTGACATGGGATCACCGCTGCCGGCCGCGGTGATCGCGCTTTCGCCCTGGACCGACCTCGCGGTCACCGGCGCCTCATGCCGGCTGAACGCGGCGGCTGACCCGATGATGAATGCCGACGATCTGTTGCCGCTGGCCGCGCTATATCTCGACGGCGCCGATCCCCTTAACGCTTATGCCTCGCCTCTTTACGGCGATGCCCGGGGCTTGCCGCCGGCACTCCTTCAGGTTGGCAGCGACGAGATTCTGCGCGACGACTCGGTACGGATGGCCGGGCTGATGCGTGACGCGGGGTGCACGGTCGAGCTCGAAATCTGGCCACGGATGCCGCATGTCTGGCACGCCTTCGCGCCGTTTCTGCCGGAAGCGGGCCAGGCGATCGCGCGCATTGGCGCCTTCGTGCGACGATGGGCCGGAGACGCTTAGCCCCCGGGTGGTTAGGGGGGGCCGCTTACCCGGGGTTGGCTAGCCAGGCTGGTATTGGATGATCGACCCGTCGGGGCCCTTCAGCTGGACTTTGACCAGCTTCCGCCGGTCGTCATACCAGACGTCCTCCGGGAAGGTGCTGGTGATCGAATAATGGTGTGCCCGTTCTTTGTCTCCCTGCACGACGAGGTGCTCCACGCCGTGGTCGACGACGGCGATCGGCACCACGCTGCCATCCTGCGGGTTCAATGCCATCTTCCTGTCGAGTAGCGCAGGGTTCCACAAGCTGGCAGGGATGGTGGTGCCGGCCACCTCGGTGATCTTGCCGTCGGCATCAACCGTGATTTTGTTGTTGGCGCTGCTCGCCGTCACCCGGTGAAACGTACCATTGTCGTCGGTCGAGGAGTGCAGCGCCGCCAGACGGCCGTCGACCCACCGCTCGGTTTCGGTCTGGTCGAAGCGATACGCGGTCACGAAGGCGATCTTGACCTCGACATGGGTAACGGTCTGCACGGTCGTCGTCCTGCCGTCGCGCTGCAGTTGGATTGTGGTGGTGCCGATCCTCGCGTTATTGCGCATCACCGCAAAACGCATGGTGCTGCCGGGATCGGCTTGCGCCGCCGAAGAAAAAGCTGCCGAGAGGGCAAGCATTCCGACTGCCAGGAAACGCAACCGCATCAGGACCTCCGTCTGGGTGGGCTGATGTGCGCTAATGAATCGGGCATTTTCGTGCCCGTTTCGCGACCCTGTCTCATACCCCCATCCCGGCTACAACACGACATGCGCGTGCCCGGCCGTCAACTACCTTCGAGACGCAGGCGGAACCGAGAGGGTTTCTCGGCGTTTATTCCGTGCACAATGGCGACGATGGAGCCGCCGGCGGTCCGCGGTGGAGCACGGGGCAGTGTCGGGTAGATCGAGTCTGGCCCTCAATAATCTGCGCGCCGTTGTCATCCTCACCGTTCTGGCCTTCCATTCCGTCTTGGCCTATCTCGGTTCATTAGGCGCGTCGCCGTTTGCTTTCGATAGTCCTCCCTATGAATGGCGCGCCTTTCCGATTGTCGACAGCCATCGCTGGTTCGGGTTCGACATATTCTGTGCCTGGCAAGACGTCTACCTGATGTCGCTGATGTTCTTTCTCTCGGCCCTGTTCACTTGGCCAAGTCTCAAACGCAAGCAAATCCCGAAGTTTCTCGGCGACCGCGTCCTGCGGTTGGGTTTGCCGTTTGTGTTTGCCGTCGCCTTCATAATGCCGCTCGCGCTTTATCCGGTCTACCGCGTGACGGCGGTCGATCCGAGCCTCATAGGCTATGGCCGGCACTTTCTGGCGCTGCCGTTCTGGCCCAACGGCCCGATGTGGTTCTTGTGGCAACTCCTGGCGTTGACCATCTTGGCCGCCGGCCTCTACCGCTTCGCCCCCGATTGGGTTGAGGCTCTTGGCCGTTGGTCGGCTTCCGCCGGCGCCCGTCCCTTCCGCTATTTCATCGGGCTGGTGACGGCCTCTGCTCTCGCCTACGTCCCGCTGGCGCTCGTCTTTACGCCCTGGACATGGTCCGACCACGGGCCCTTCGCGCTCCAGTTGAGCCGCCCGTTGCTTTACGCCGTCGTTTACCTCGCCGGTCTGGGGATCGGGGCCTGTGGCATCGAGCGGGGCCTCCTCGCGACCGACGGCATGCTCGCGCGGCGCTGGGTTCTCTGGCTCGCGGGCGCGCTCGCGTCGTTCCTCTCGTGGATGGGGCTGACCGCCCTGGCGATGCGCTACCAAGCCGCCGCCCCGCTCGGCCTGCAAGTCGCGGTGAATATCGGTTTCGCGCTCGCCTGCGTCAGCGGCTGCTTTTTCGTCGTCGCCGGTTGCCTGCGCTTCGGCGCGAAACGATCGCGGATATTTGACAACCTGGCCGAAAATGCTTTTGGCATGTATCTGTTCCATTACCCCTTTGTCGTCTGGCTGCAATACGCCTTGCTCGGTGCGGCATTCGTCGCCATCGCAAAGGCGATGATCGTCTTTGGCGGTACGCTGCTGTTGGCCTGGGCAACGACCGCCGCTGTGCGGTTTGTTCCCTACGGTTACCGGCTGATCGGCGCGGATCGACGCGTGTTGGCGACCGCACCGCCATCGCTGGCGAATGCGGCATTCGCCGGTCCCCCCGAGAGCCGCCCCCGGGAGTTCCGGCCGTCGAACAGCGCATCTTAGCAACCGATATCCTGTGCAATCGAACCCGCAATGTCGTTAATCGCAAAACTCGCATCCCGTAACCTGTTCCAGGATCGCCTGCGGTTTGTCGCCACGGTCATCGGGATCGTCTTTTCCATTGTGCTCGTCACCATCCAACTGGGGCTGTTCTTGAGTTTCGAGCGCATGGTAACGACGATGATCGATCATGCTCCGGCCGATCTGTGGATCGTGCCGCTCGGAACAAAGTGCTTTGAAGACCCCTCATTGCTGGATGAGCATGATCAAGCCCTGGCGTTGGCGGTGCCAGGCGTTGCCCAAGCGACCCCTGTCATCATCGGATTTACCGCCTGGACGGTGCCGGACGGCGGGACGACACCGGTGTTCATTATCGGTTCGAAGGCGGGCGCCGCGGGTCTGCATCCGTGGAATTTGATCGCGGGCGATCTTGATGCCCTCTCGGCCCCCGGCGCCGTTGCGGTCGACCAGACTTATTTCTCCCGGCTTGGGGTAACGGGGCTCGGCGCCACCACTGAAATTCGCGATAAACCGGCTCGGGTGGCGGCGATTTCCGATGGCATCCGATCGTTCACGACAACACCTTATGTCTTTACTTCGCTCGATCGGGCGCAGGCCTATATGGGAACGCCATCGACCAAGGTTTCCTATCTTCTGGTTAAGGTTGCGCCCGGCGCCGATATCGACAGTGTCCGTCGGCAATTGCTGGCAAAGCTCGCCAAGGTCGAAGTTTTGACGCCGGACGAGTTTCGCAGCCGCAGCCAGTCCTTCTGGCTTTTCGGCACCGGTGCGGGGGCAGCGCTTTTTGCCGGCGCACTGCTCGGCGCCATCGTCGGCACGGTCATCGTCGCGCAAACGCTTTATTCCAGCACCAAGGATCATCTGAACGAATTCGCGACGTTGCGCGCGATCGGGTCGTCGGGCTGGTATATCCACAAGGTCATCATCTGCCAGGCGCTGCTCAGCGCCGTCATCGGCTTCTCTCTGGCTGCCGCGATCGGCCTGGTTATTGTCAAGACGACGGCCCGGACTGCGTTGCCGGTCCTGATGACGCCCGAACTTACCTTGTCTCTGTTTCTGCTCACGGTGCTGATGTGCGTGGCCTCGGCCATGGGCGCCATCGCGCAGGTGATGCGCATCGATCCCGTGCGGGTATTCCGCCAATGAGCGAGCCGGTGATCGAGGCGGTTGACGTTGTGAAACTCCTCGGCGCGGGAGCGGGCCAGGTGCAGGCCTTGAAGGGCGTAAGCCTGACGCTCGCCGGCGGTCAACTGACGCTCTTGATGGGACCATCGGGCAGCGGCAAGACGACGCTGCTCTCCATCCTCGGCTGCATGCTGACGCCGACCCAAGGAACCGTCCGGGTTTGTGGTCATGCCACGGCGGGCGCCAGCAATGGTGACTTGGCCAAACTCAGGCGCGATCACATCGGGTTTGTCTTCCAATCATACCACCTGTTCCCGACGCTCACGGCCGTGGACAATGTCCGGCTGGCGTTGGATGTGCGCGGCGAGCGCGGCGAGCGCGCGATCGCCAAGGCGAAGGGGGGCCTGGCCACCGTCGGCCTGTCGCACAAGGAGAATGCGTATCCGCACGAACTCAGTGGCGGCGAGCAGCAGCGCGTCGCGATCGCCCGCGCCATCGTGGGCGACCCATCGGTGATCCTCGCAGACGAGCCGACCGGAGCATTGGACAGCGAGAACGGTCAGGCCATCATGACGCTATTGGCCCGGATCGCCAGAGACCCGTCGCGCGGCGTGCTGGTCGTTACGCACGATCCGCGCATTGTGCCGTTTGCCGATCGCATCGTTCACATTGAAGACGGGCGCATCGTCGGTGAGGAGCGGTGCACGATCCCGCGCATCGCGCCAATAATCGGCGGCAGGATCCTGCCCGCTCCCGCGGTTCCCCATCTCGTTTCGGCAGCGCCGGAAAATTCTATCGCTCTTCCCGTGAAATGACGCGACGCCGCGCCAACGGCACGTTTGCCAACTCAGCTTCTGGCGGCTGCGGCGCGGCGCTTGGAACGTGTCGGCGCAGCCGGGGTCTCGCTGGGCTCGGGCACCGAGGTCGGCAGCTCGCTCACAATAAACAGGACCGAGCATTCGGCCTCTTTCAGCAGGGTTGCAGGCACCGGACCAAAGGAAAGCTGCGCTCCCGGCCGCGGGCTGACCCCCATCACCAGAAGGTTGTGATTTGCGCTTTTGAGCTGACGGACGATGGCTTCTTGCGCGGTGCCGCGGCTGCGGACGGCCCCTTTGACATCAACGCCGTAGGGATCGCCCAGCCGGACAATCTCACGGATGATCGCGTCGGCGCTGCTGATCGGAGCGAGCGACGAGCCGAACTGTCGCTGCCAGGAGGAGGGCGCGCGGGGTCCCTCGGTAACATGGAGCGCGGTCACCGACCCGCGCGAGGCCTGCGCCAGCGTGATGGCGAACTCGGCACCATGTCGCGAGACCGGAGTGCCGGTGACCGGCACCAAAATGTTGAGCCGCTGACCTACGCTCTCCTGACGATCGATGCCGCGGGCGATGGCTATCGCAAAGGGACCGCCGAACTCCGCTGCGCTGCGCGTGATCTGCTCATGGAAGGTATCGCCCTCGGAGGCCGGCTCGCGACCAATGACGAGGAACCCGTAGCCCTTTTTCGCTTCGGCCGCGATGGTTTCCTGGTCGGGCTTGTCGACCCGGCTGGTAATCGCCGCCGGCGTACTCCCTGGCTCGGGTGATCCGGCTTCGGCGCCTTCTCCGGCGTTTTCCTTAACGACGGTCATGGTCCGTTCCGCCTGGCTGGCTCCGTCGCCGAGGGACCCGGCAGGCTCGTAGTCGAAGTGAATGACCGTCGTTGCCATTTGCCGGGCGCCGGCCAGGAGACCCGCCAGGCGCGAAGCGAATTGTCCGCTCGGGCTGGCATCGACGGCGACGAGCATTCGCTCGATCTTGGGGACGAAGCCGGCCGCTTCGAACTCCTCGCGCTTGAGCCGATCCGCCTCATCCGGCGTCAGGGGCAGCCGGCCCAGCGCCCAGCGCAGCAAGGGCGGCATCGACATCGTCGTCACCACCGCCATCGCGACGATCGCCGTGAACAGGTCCTCGTTGAGGACGCCCATCGAGAGCCCGATCGTGGCGATAATCACCTCGGTCGAGCCGCGCGCATTCATTCCGCATCCGAGCGCCAGCGACTCGGCCCAATCCATGCCGCCGAAACGGCCGCCGATAAAGGCGCCCCCGAACTTGCCGAGGCTGGCGATGGCGATCAGCCCGACGGTAAGCAACAGCAAGTCGGGGTTGGCAAGTACGCCGAGATTTGTCGAGAGCCCCGCCAACCCGAAGAAGATCGGCATAAACAGCGCGACGATGAGGCCGCGGAGCTGCTCGTCGATATGGCGGGTCAGAATCGGCGACTGGCCGACGAGAATGCCCGCGATGAAGGCGCCGAGGACGGTATGCACGCCGATCGCGTTGGTGGTCAGCGCCATGGCCCCGGTG
>DATLTH010000085.1:0-5456 GCA_035533695.1 Allostellaceae bacterium
TGCGGCGTACCGAGCGGCAGGCGGTAGACCTTGAGCTTGTAAACCCGGCCCGACGAGGTGAAAAACAGCACCGGCGCCAGGGTCGAAGCGACAAACACCTCGCTGAGAAAATCCTCTTCGCGGATCGCCATGCCGGCGCGGCCGCGGCCGCCGCGGCGCTGGGCACGGTAGGTCGACAGCGGCACCCGCTTGATGTAGCCGGCATGGCTGACCGTGACGACCATGTCCTCGCGCTGGATCAGCGCTTCGATATCGGCCTCGAACTCGACATCCTCGATCGTCGTGCGCCGCGCGTTGCCGAATTGCTCCTTGATCGCGAGCAATTCGCCGCGCAATACCTCGAGCAGGCGGGCGCGCGAGCGCAGGATGTCGAGATGGCCGGCGATCTCGGTGACCAGCTCCTTCAGTTCGTCGGAGATTTTCTCGCGCTCGAGGCCGGTCAGGCGCTGCAGGCGCAGGTCGAGGATCGCGCGGGCCTGCTCGTCCGAAAGCTGATAGGCGCCGTCCGGGCCGAGGCCCCTGCCGGCGTCGCTGACCAGCGCGACCAAGGGGCCGATGTCGCCGGCTGGCCAGCGCCGGCCAACCAGCCCGGCGCGAGCGGCGGCGGGGTCGGGCGCAGCGCGAATGAGGGCGATGATCTCGTCGATATTGGCGACCGCGACCAACAGGCCAATCAGGATGTGGGCGCGCTGGCGCGCCTTGTTCAAGAGGAAGGTCGTGCGCCGGGTGATGACCTCCTCGCGGAACGCGATAAAGGCGACAATCACGTCGCGCAACGTCATCTGCTCGGGGCGGCCCCCATTCAGCGCCAGCATGTTGACGCCAAAGCTCGTCTGCAAAGCGGTGTGGCGATACAGCTGGTTCAGCACGATCTCGGGATCGGCGTCGCGCTTCAGCTCGATGACGAGGCGCACGCCGTCGCGGTCCGATTCGTCGCGCATGTCGGAGATGCCCTCGACCAGCTTGTCGCGGACACATTCGGCGATGCGCTCCTGCAGCTTCGCCTTGTTGACCTGATAGGGCATCTCGGTGAAGACGATCCCGTCGCGCCCGTGGATCTCCTCGATGTGATGCCTGGCGCGCAGCACAACCGCGCCGCGTCCGGTCTTGTACGCGGCATGCGTGCCGGCCCGGCCGATGATGATGCCGCCCGTGGGAAAATCCGGCGCCGGCACAAATTCCATCAGCTCTTCGACGGTGATCGCCGGGTTGTCGAGATAGGCGCAGCAGGCGTCGATGACCTCGCCGAGATTGTGCGGCGGGATGTTGGTCGCCATGCCGACCGCGATGCCCTGCGCGCCGTTGACCAGGAGGTTCGGAAAGCCGGCCGGCAGGACCTTCGGCTCCTCTTCGGTCTCGTCGTAATTGGGCTGGAAGTCGACGGTTTCCTTGTCGAGGTCGTCGAGCAGCGAATCGGCGACGCGGGCGAGGCGCGCCTCGGTGTAGCGGTTGGCCGCCGGCGAATCGCCGTCCATCGAGCCGAAATTGCCCTGGCCGTCAACCAGCGGCAGGCGCATCGAGAAATCCTGCGCCAGCCGCACCATCGCGTCGTAGATCGCCAGGTCGCCGTGCGGATGGTATTTGCCCATGACGTCGCCGACGATGCGGGCCGATTTGCGGTAGCCGCGGTTCCACACATTGCCGTTCACCTGCATCGAATAGAGGATGCGGCGATGCACCGGCTTCAGCCCGTCGCGCACGTCGGGCAGCGCGCGGGCCACAATGACGCTCATCGCGTAATCGAGGTACGAGCGCCGCATCTCCTCTTCGATCGTGATCGAGGAGATTTCGGAGGGCGGGGCGGGAGGCGAGGCGGTTACGGCCAAGGCGGGGTTTCTACCGTGAGCTGGACACTAAAATCGCGGCTGGCGAAGGCGCGCCGCCGCGACCTGACAGATGGTTACGCTTTGGCGAAATTACCCCATTTCGCAGCTGCGAACAACGCCGCAGGCGTGCCTCAGCGCAGGGCTCGGGGTTCGCAGAACAGGCGGACGAGGAGCCGGGTGAGGCCGTAGAACAGCGCGCCGTTGACCATCAACACCCCGATCGCCGCCCAGTTGAACACCAGGGCATTGCCCCCGATGCCGCCGATCGCCGCGCCGACCAGACCGGAATTGGCGGCGACGAAAGCGAACAGGTTCATCGCCGAGTGGCCGCCGATCGCCAGTTCGAGCCGCTCGTCGCGCAACGACACCAGCGAGAAGACCAGCGATACCGCAAAGAAATAGGCCACCGTCAGCGGGCCGTACTTGTTCAGGTGCAAGAGACCGAAAGCGAGGCCCACCGCGACGGCAATCAGCAGGCGGCTGCGAACGATCCGGCCGAGTTCCTGGGTCATGTAGCCGCGGAACACGAGCTCTTCGCTGGCCGCTTGCAGCGGGATCAGCAGGATGACCAGCACGAACAGCGGCCGCCCCCCGGATATCGCAAACTTCCACGTCCATCCGGTCAAGACGTGGACGAGAACCAGCTGGCCGCCGAGGATCGCCAGCTCGACGCCGAGGCCGATCGCGAGGCGGCGCCAGTCGATGCGCAGGTCGGGCGCGATCAAGGACGCGAACGGCCGGCGATGGCTGCTTTCGACGGCGCGCCCCACCGCCCAGCCGCCGACGATGATCGGGAGAAACTGCAGCAGAATGCCGAGAAACGCCCGAGCCGGCGGCGGTACCCGTACGACACCCATAAAGGCACCGATCACCGCCGCCGTCGCCACCGGATAGAGGATGATGCGGAGAAGCGCGAGGGCGCAGGTGCCGGCGGTGTTGCGGCCGAGCAGTGCGAGGTCGATAAAGCGCCAGCCGCGCGGTTGCATCTGACCGACGCCGCTCAATCGGCAACGAGACGCACGGCCCCTGCGGCCGCCGGTGCGGCCGCCGGCTCGCCAGGTCGGGCGCCATCCGCCGTTGCCGCCAGCCGCAATGCCGCCGGATAATCGGTCTTGCCAGAGCCGAGCAGCGGCAATGCCGCGACCGCCACCACGTCGCGCGGAATCGCCAGCTCCGGCAGGCCCTCGCGGTGCGCTGCCTCGATCAATGCCTCGCGCCTCACCGCCGGCATCTCGCTGACCAGCACGAGCCGCTCGCCCCGCCGCGCATCCGGCAGGGCAACGACGGCGTGGCGCCATTCCGGATAGGCCGCGACGGCGATCCGCTCCGCCACGCCGAGCGACACCATCTCGCCGGCGATCTTGGCGAAGCGCTTGGCGCGGCCGGCGATCGTGACAAATCCCTCGTCATCGATCCGCACGATGTCACCGGTATCGTGCCAGCCCTCCTCCGGCGGCATCAGGACCCCCGGCTGCTCGGCCCGCAGATACCCGGCCATCACGTTCGGCCCGCGCAGCAACAAGCGCCCGCCTTCGGCGATGCCCTCGAGCGGGTCGATGCGATGCTCGATCAGCGGCAACAGGCGGCCGACGGTGCCGGCCTTGAAGTGCATCGGCGTATTGACGGCGACGACCGGCGAGCACTCGGTCACGCCGTAGCCTTCGAGGATGCGCTTGCCGAAACGCTCGGCCCATACCCGCCGCGTCTCGTCGCGCACCGCCTCGGCGCCGGCGAAGACATAGCGCAAGGCGTAGAAATCATAGGGGTTGGCGACACGCGCATAACCCGCCAGGAAGGTGTCGGTGCCGAACAGCAGGGTCGCGCCGATGCCGTAGGCCAATTCCGGCACGATGCGATAATGCAGCGGCGAGGGGTAGAGAAAAATCTGCACCCCGGACAGGAGCGGCAGCAGGAAACCGGCGGTCAGCCCGAAGCTGTGAAACATCGGCAGCACATTCAGCACCTGATCGGCCGGGCTGAAATCGACCCGCGCGGCAAGCTGGCGGCAATTCGCCAGCAGGTTGGCGTGGCTCAAGACGACCCCCTTGGGCGCCCCTTCCGATCCCGAGGTAAAGAGGATCGCAGCCGGGTCGGCGGAGTGGATGCCGAGGCGGCGATGACGCCATGCCGCGAAACGCGGCATCACCAAGCCGTAGAGCTTGTCTGCCAACCCAAGCTCGGCGCGCAAATCCTCCAGCCAGACGATGTCGAGCGCCTCGGCGAGCCGCGCCGCCAGGGCGTCGAGCTTGGCCACTTCGATGAACCGTCGCGAGGTCACGACCGTGCGCACCCGCGCCGTGCGGCAGGCAGACAGCACGGCGTCGGCGCCGGCGGTGTGGTTGAGCATCGCCGGCACAAGGCCATTCGCCTGCAAGGCGAGAAAAGCGAGCGCGGCGCCGATCGAGTTCGGCACCATCAGCCCGATCGCCTCGCCCTCTTTGGCGCCGCGCGCGAGACGCCGGCCGAGCACCAGGCTGGCGGCGATGACCCGGTCGTAGCCGATGGGCCCGGCTGTCGGGTCGGCGAGGATCGGGTGCTTGCCGCCATGCGCGGCGCGGGCGGTGAGCAATGCGTCGAACAGGGTCGCCGGATTGGGATGCCGCGCCATCGTCTCCGACATCGCATCGTAGAGCATGAGGCCGGCGCGGTGGCGGCGTGCCCGGCCGCGCAGTTCGGGCGGGATCGCGAGGCGGCGCGGCTCGTAGAGGGTGATCGTCACCTTGGGGAACCAACGCCGGCGCAGACGGCCGCCGAGACGCGAGGCGAGCCGCGAAAACGGCGTGAACTCGACCCCGTCGATGCGTACCGGCAGGACCATCGCGTCGCCCTTGTCGGCGATCAATGCCGGCCCGTCATAGACCTTCATCAAGGCTCCGCCGGTCACGTTGAGCCGGCCTTCCGGAAAGATCACGCATTGCCGCCCGGCGCGCAGCGCCCGGATCAGCGATTTCGTCGCCATCGGCCGGGCCGGATCCATCGGATAGACGTCGGCCCCCGCGAGCAACGGCCGCACCCACCAGCGCGCCGCCTGCGTGGTGTCGATCGCAAACATCGGGTAGCCCGGCAGGAAGGCGCCGATCAGCGGCCCGTCGAGGTAGGAAACGTGGTTCGGCACGATGACGACGCGCTCGCCCGCTGCCGCGAGGTTTTCCGCGCCCCGCAACTCGACGCGGTAAGCGAGGCGCAAGACGATGCGCGCCAGCATGCGCAGCGTGTCCTGCGGCAAGAGCCGGCAGATCCACAGCGCGACGCCGGCGTTGAGAACCGCGAGGATGAGGTAGAGGTCCGGGGTGTGGAGCCCCAATGCCAGCAAGAGCGCGGTGACCGCGGCGGCGGCGGTCATGAACAGCGCGTTCATGATGTTGCCGGCGGCGATGATGCGGGCGCGCGCCGCTTCCTCGCTGCGCCGCTGGATGATTGCGTAGAGCGGCACGACGAACAGGCCGCCGCACACTGCGATCGCCGTCAGATCGACAAAGATGCGCAGCCCAACCGCGTGCGACAGGAAGGCGGCGATGCCGAGCAAATGGCCCCCGGACGCCGGCGCCGCCCCCTCGCTCGCCAATGCCAGATCGAGCGAGAACGCCGCCATGCCGAGCGCCGCCAAGGGCACGTAGCGGGCGCTGACCT
>DATLTH010000086.1:0-3060 GCA_035533695.1 Allostellaceae bacterium
GCGCGCGATCACCGCCTGGCCCTCGGGTCCAAGCAGGAAGGCAAGGTATTTCGCCGCCAGCGCCGGATCCGATGCGCCCGCCGGGATGGTGGCTGCATAGACGATGGGCTTGCCGTGCAAATTGCCGTTCTTGGTATGCGCAATCCCCGCCGCATAGTCGCCGGCGCGGGCGGGATCGCTGAGATTGATCGCGGGCGGGAGATCGAGGGCTTGCAAATGATGCTGCACCGCGTCAGAGCGATAGATCGCGAGATAGTCAATCTGGCCCAATTGCAACGCCGAGAGGAGCTCGGTCTCGGTGTCGCGGATGTTGCGCCGCGGCGCGTTGGCGAGCACGCGCGCGGCAAGCCCCGGGCTCTTGTAGTAGCTCTCGGCGAGGCTCAGCATCTGCAATGTCTGATAGCCCGAGGGATCGGTGTCCGGGTTGGAACGGCCGATTTCGACGCCGGGACCGGACAGGACGCGGTACCAGTTGCTGGACGAGATTTCCCCCGCAGCCTTGCTCTTGGGCGTGTAGACGAAGGTCACGGCATTCCGCGCAAAGCCCACGTACCAATCGGCGCCCGCGGCTTTGCCGTCATGCGTAAAGAGGTATTTGGGGATCACGCTGTAATCGGCGACGGCGAGGATGTCGGCCCGCTGGTGCAGCTCGGTGATGCGCTTGGTCATCATGACGCTGCCGCCGAAGCGCGGTTCGACGGTGATGCCCGGATAGGCTTTCTCGAACAGCGCATCGACCTCGCGAAACGGCCCGGCCAGCGTTCCGGCGGCATAGATCGTGAGCGTGGCGGCGGCAGCGGTCGCGCACGCGCAACATCCGATGGCGATCACGCCGGCCAACACGGTCATCACCCGGTGCGGCAGCATCCCTCTCATGGCGCCTCCTTTGCGTCTTCGCGCCATTATGCAAGAAATACCGATTCGGTCTTCAACGGAAATACTGCATAATTAAACAGCAATTTGTACAGGCGATGTCCCATGCCCGAACTGATGACGACCGCGGAAGTGGCGGCGTATCTCCGTCTCAAACAGCGCAAGGTCTACGAACTCGTGCGAAACCGCGAAATTCCTTGCGCGCGGGTGACGGGAAAGCTCCTCTTTCCGCGGCGGATGGTGGATCTGTGGATCGAGCAGAACGTGGACTTCGCGGGTTCGCGTCCGGCCGACGCGCCGCTGGTTTTCGCGGGAAGCCACGATCCGCTGGTTGAATGGGCGCTGCGCGAATCGGGTTGCGGGCTCGCGCTCCTCACCGCCGGAAGCGCCGAAGGATTGGCGCGTCTCGCCGAGCGCAAAGCGCTGTTGGCCGGCATCCACATGATTGCGGACGACGGCACGTACAATGTCTCCGCGCTCCGCGCGCTGAGCATGGTCGGCGACATCGTCCTGATCGAGTGGGCGCGGCGCGAGCAAGGGCTGGTCGTGGCCCGGGGCAATCCCCGCGGCATTCGCGCTCTCGCGGATTTGAAGCGCAAGAAGCTGCGCGTCGCCCGCCGCCAGGAGGGCGCCGGCGCGCATATTTTGCTCGCCCATCTACTGAAGCGAGCGGGCGTGGGCTTCGACGAGGTCAATCTGGTCGGCCCCGCCTGTCTTACGGAAACCGACCTCGCGCTGTCCGTGCTTGACCGCAAGGCTGAGTGCGGGCTTGCCATCCGCGCGGTTGCGACGCGGTTCAATCTCGATTTCGTTCCGCTGCATGTCGAGCGCTTCGATCTCGCCATGCGCTGCCGCGATTATTTCGAACCCGCCGTGCAGACTCTGTTTCGGTTCGCGCGGAGCCTTGTGTTCCAGGCGCGCGCCGGCGAGCTCGGGGGGTATGATGTGAGCGGGCTCGGCGAGGCGAGGTTCAATGGACGTTAGTGCCGGCGATAGTGCAGAACGCTTCCGCGGCGCGTCGCCCGCAAACCGTTTCTAAGGCCCCAACGCTCGTCGCAGGAAGCCGGCAAGCTCGTCCAGATGCCAGGGCTTGGCGAGGACATCGTCGCCGTGAGCCTCGATATGCGCTTTTGCCGATGGCCGCACGTAGCCGCTGGTGAAGGCAACCTTCATCTGCGGACGGATTTCGCGGATCCGTTCCGCCAGCCGCCAGCCGTCGACGTCCCCCAACATGACGAGATCGGTCAAGACCATATCGACGGTAGCGCCGCCGGCGATGATGGCGAGCGCCTCGCCCGCGCTGTTGGAGGGGATGACTTCGTAACCAAGATCCGCCAGCAAGAGAGTCTCGATCTCGAGAACGTCCGGTTCGTCGTCAACGACGAGAATGATCGCTTTCTTCCCCAGCATCGCATCATCCATGGGCATCGGTGCCTTACGTCTCGGGACACGGCGACAACACCGTTCCCCATGTGCGGAGGTTGCGATGACGAGGATAGCGGTGTCCGGCCGATGCCGGCACGGCTATTAGGGGGCGTGGGCACGCACCGTTTCGGGTGACGCGTTAACGAGATTGGTCGCTGGACGAAACCGCTTTGTGGTCGCGGCACTTGTTGCCCGTGAAAATGCTGCCGCGAGCGTTCCGGCACGACGGGGCGGTCGGTCGCGCGCCCCCCTCACAAAGACAAATGCCCCGCCTGAGGCAGGCGGGGCGCGGCGCCAGGGAACTGTGGGGGAAGAGCGGCAGCCGATGGAATGAAGTTTCCGTTTAATCCGAGGGGTTGAGAAGCACCAAATACGGGCGCACTACCAAAGAGAGGCGGCCGGAGGCATGCATCCGCTCGGCCGTCCCGGTCGGGCGCCGCTTCGAACGTTGCGGCATCATCGCTGCCGTTCCATCGCAGTCCCGACCGCTCATTCGACCAAAAGGCTTTTAGGATCGGGATTGCCCTTGATCAGATGCTGTTCCTTGCAGATGTCGATCCAGAACTGGATCTGCTTCGGCGTCACGTTGACCGTGAGCGGCGGCACCGGGATTGAGGCCACGACCTTGGCCGGAAGCCCGGTATATTTCGCGATCGCGGCGTCGGTCGCCTCCTTGTGCGTCTTGATGAAGCCCTGCGCCTCTTCCATGCCGCCGCGCAGCGCCTCGATCGCCTGCTTGTGGGCCATCGCCCATTTGCGCGT
>DATLTH010000087.1:0-2849 GCA_035533695.1 Allostellaceae bacterium
GCCGCGGTGCAGCCGGACGATTGCGCTTATCTCGTGCTGTCCGATCGCGGCCGCGAGGAGGCGGCGATCACCTTCGCCGAACTCGAACACCAATCGGCGGCGCTGGCGAGCCGGATTGCCCGGTCCGCGCCACAGGGCGAGCGGGCGTTGCTGCTGTGCCCGACCGGCATCGACTTCCTGATCGGATTTTTCGGCTGCCTGCTGGCCCGGGTCGTTGCCGTCCCGATGATGCTGCCGCGCCGCAACAGCGCGCGCGACGCCAGCGCCGGCATCGTCGCCGATTGCGCGCCCCGCCTCGCCCTCGCGCCCCGCGCGCTGATCGACGGCGAGCGCGGCGACCTTGTCGGGCATATCGCCATGCCGGGCCTGGAGTGGCTTGCAGTGGATGATCCGGTGCCGGCTGCGCCAACGGGGGATCTGCCGGCCGCGCCGCAGGGCGGCGACCTGGCCTTGTTGCAGTACACCTCCGGCTCGACCTCGACGCCGAAGGGGGTGATGGTCAGCCATGCCAACCTGCTCGCCAACCTGGCGATGCTCAAGGCGGCCTTTGGCAACACGCGGCAATCCGGCTACGTCAGTTGGGTCCCGCTCTACCACGACATGGGGCTGATCGCGAACGTGCTGCAATCGCTCTATGTCGGGTCGCGGTGCGTGCTGATGGCGCCGGTGGCGTTCATCCAGCGTCCGCTGCTGTGGCTGCGGGCGATCAGCGACTATCGTGCCGAAGTCGCCGGCGGACCCAATTTCGCCTTCGATCTGTGCGTCGAGCGCTATCGCGCCGACCAGATGGACGGGGTCGATTTGTCGGGCTGGCGGGTCGCCTTCAATGGCGCCGAGCCGGTGCGCGCCGAGACGCTGCGCCGCTTTGCCGAAACCTTCGCGCCATACGGTTTTGCCCCTCGGGCGCACTTCCCGGCCTATGGCATGGCCGAAGCCACCGTGCTGATCTCGGCCGGCCGCCGCGGCGCCGGACCGGCATTTCGCACGGTGAGCCGCGACGGGCTGCGGCATCACCACGCCGTCGCACCGCTCGCCCAGGGCGACGCGCAATCTCTGGTCGGCTGCGGTCGCGCCCTCGCCGGCGAGCGCGTCGCGATCGTCGATCCTGCATGCCGAAAGCGGCTCGGTGCCGGCCGGATCGGCGAAATCTGGGTGACCGGCCCGAATGTTGCCGGCGGCTATTGGCAAAATGCCGAGGCCACCGATTCCGTGTTCGGCGCCCGGATCGACGGCGAGGCGGGCGGCGAGGCGAGCGAGGGGTGGCTGCGCACCGGCGATCTCGGATTTCTCGACGAGGCCGGCCAACTGTTGATCACCGGCCGCATCAAGGAAGTGGTGATCATCCGCGGCGCCAATCACTATCCGCAGGATATTGAGGACACGGTGCAGCGCTGCCACCCGGCCTTGCGCCACCGCGGCGGTGCCGCCTTTGCGATCGTCGACGGCGACAATGCCGAGCAACTGGTCGTCGTGCAGGAGGTCGAACGCACCCATCGCAACCGCATCGCCGCCGATCAGGTCGTCAGCCGGATACGCGAGGCCATCGTCAGCGAGCATGAGATCGTGCCGCACGACATCGTGCTGTTGCGCCCGGGAGCGTTGCCGAAAACCACCAGCGGCAAGATCCAGCGCGGGTTGAGCCGGCAACTCTGGCTGTCGGGCGCGCTCGAACGGCTGTGAGCGGAGCGGAGAACCAGCGCGGCCGTTTCCCGACATCACCGCGGTGATATATGATGGTTGAGTCATGTCTGGTGAGCGATCGCGTCGATGAAGCCTCCGGTGAGGACCCTGCTTGTTGTGCGGCTGATGGCGCTGGGCGTTGCCGCGGGGTGGCTCGGCGCGTGCGCCGTGATCGCGCCGCCGCCGCCGCCCAACCCGTTCGCCGGGACCTGGACGACCGCCGAGCGCCAGCAGATCGCATTTCGCGACAATACCGTGGTGATCAACCAGGCGAACGCGCCGCCGACGGCGATGAGCGCGGCGTCCTGCGACGGCGCGTTCCGCTTCGCCTACCACCACGAGAGCCGCGAGGCGCTGCTCGGCCTCGCTCCGCGCCAGCCCGATCTGCGCCAGAAGCTCGTCGCCCTTTTGGTGCGCCCGGATTATCCGGTGGCCGAACTGTCCTGCGGCGAAGGCAGCAGCACGTACGTCCTGCTGGATGATCGCACCCTCATCGCCATTCATCGCGATCGCGATATCGCCGGCGTTGAGCGGCTGTCGCGGCTCTAGCGTGGAAGCGCGGCTGAAGAGCCGGATCTGGGTCCAGGCGCTGATCCGGCGCTGCGATCTGGCGGCGATCGGGGTCGCGGTCGCGGCACGGGGCGATGCCGACGCCGGCGCCATCCTCTTGAAGCTGAACGGGCGCGACAGCGGCTGCACGGTGCTGGCGCAGGCGCGCCAGCCCGACGGCACCCCGGTGTGGCTGCGGGCAACCGGTCCCGCCCCGGTGGCCGAAGCCGACGCCGACGCCTATATCGCCCGCCAGCGCGCCCGCGACCCCGATTTGTGGGTCGTCGAGATCGACAGCGGCGCGGCCGACGGCGTCCTCGACACGCCGGTGCTGTCGTGACCGGACGGGAGTGATCGATGGCCGGCAAACCGCCGCTTCCCGCGGCGCCATCGCACCCCGACCTCGAGATCATCGAGGCCAAGACCGCCTTCTCCCGCCATCTGCGGGTCGATATCGTGCGCTTCCGTCACCGGCTGTTCGCCGGCGGCTGGAGCGGCGAGCGTGTGTTCGATGTGGTGCGGCGCGGCAGGGCGGTCGCGATCCTGCTCTACGACCCCGAGCGCGACTGCGTCGTGTTGATCGAGCAGTTCCGCCTGCCGGCGCTGTATGGCGGCCGTTC
>DATLTH010000088.1:0-9274 GCA_035533695.1 Allostellaceae bacterium
TTGGGCGGCGGCATCATGATCGTGTAGGGCCGCTTCGCGCTCGCCGGATCGGCGGCAAAGCAGCCGGCGCGCTCCCACGCCTCGTATTGGCGGGTTTCCACGCTCGCGGGGCGATAGGTCTTGTCCAGCATCGCCGAACCGTCCTTCAACAAATTGTCAGATGCCGGAAACGGGCCAACGACGCGTCCGCGCCCGGCTGATGCCGGCCGGCATTGCGTGCATGGAAAACGATTGCGCGGAAATTTGCCAGCCCGCGGCCGCGGTGCCTATTCCTTCAGCCCGCCGCCGAACCCCAGCCACTTGTCTTTGACCTGCCGGTAGTGGCGGTCCATGTCGTAGAGCTGCACCGGCAACTTCAATTCCGGCGCGACCAGCCGGCCGGTCGCAGCCGCCAGGTTGAACTCCTGCAATGCCGCATCGTGCTGGGCACTGACGAGTTGCGATTGCGTCGTGAACAGCTGCTGCTCGGCGATCAGCACGTCGAGCACGGTGCGCGAGCCGACCAGCGCCTCCTGCTGGGTGCCTTCGAGGGCGATCTGCGCCGCCCGCACCGCCGCGCCGAACGAAGCAATCGCCGCGCGCGCCGCCTGCAATGTCTCCCATGAGGCGGTCGCGTTCTGCACCGCGGTTCGCCGTGCGTCGTCAAGCTGGCTGCGCTGGAAGCCGACCGCCTGCTCCGCTGCCCGCGTCTGCGAATAGACGGCGCCGCCTTCGTAGAGCGGCACCGTCACCTGGGCCGATATCGAAGCGGTATCGGTTCGCGAGTTGCGCAACGTGAAGGATGGGGCGTAGCTGCGGCTGAGGTCGCCGACAATCGAAACCTGCGGCAAGAGCTGTCCCCGCACCAGAGCGACATTGTCGCGTGCCGACATCTCGGCGAACGAGCTTTCGATCACCGTAGGATTGTCGTGCGCGGCAAGGCTCAGCGCTTCGTCGCGAGTCGCCGGCAGCACCGGCCGCTCGCGCGGCATCACGAGCCGACCGGGCGGGTGACCGACCGCATGCGTATATCCGGCCCGGCTCGCCTCGAGCTGCCCCTCGGCGTTGATGCGCTGGGCGGTCGCCTGGGCGAGCGAGGATTCGGCCTGCGCCACATCGGTCCGCGTCACCTCGCCGACCCGGAAGCGGTCGCGGGTCGCATCGAGCTGCTTCTTCAGGACCTGTTCGTTGTTGCGCGCAACCTCGACCAGCGTCTGGTCGCGCACGACATCCAGATAGGCCCTGGCGACCGTCTGAAAGACCTGGGTTTCCACGCCGAGCGTCGCGGCGCGCTCAGACTGGACGTTGTTCATGGCCTGCCGCGTCTGCGCCTCGGTGCGGCCACCGCGATAGATCGGCTGGGTCACCCTCAGATCGAGCTGCTTATCGATGAAATTGGAAAACTGTGTCGGACAATCTGTTCCAACCGGCGCGGCTGCTCCGTTGGAGCATACGCCGCCGCCAAACGCGGAGGGCGAGGCCGGCGTCTCGAACCCGCCGCGGCTATACCCCGCACTACCGGTGAAGTTGACCGTGGGCCGCCAGTTCGACAGTGCTTGCGGGACCTGCTCGTCGATGGCGCGCAATTTCGCGCGCTCTGCCAGCAGAAGCGGATTGTTGGTGTAGGCGTAAGCGAAGGCCTCGGTCAGCGTCTGCGCCGATGCCGGCGTGCCGGCGCTCGCCAGTCCGGCGGCGATGCAGACAAGGCAGCCGATCATCCCCCAGCGGAACCAACCGCGTCTCTCACGCCCCCTCGGCTGCGGCATCCACCCCTCAAAAAACAAAAGCCGGCTTCGCGGCAAACCCCGGAAGCAGTGGTATCGCGGCGTCGAACATAACGCGCCGCGCGAGGATTCCGCCAGTCTGCGTTAGCAGCGTCGCATGCCCGAGCTGTTGGCGTTGCCGCAAAACCACGGCCAGTCGTCCGCCTTCGCCAAGCTGGCCGCCGATTTCAGCCGGAATTGCCGCAACCGCCCCGGCGAACAGGATGACGTCATAGGGCGCCCGCTGGCGATGCCCCAACGGGGCCGGCATTTCGACATAGCTGACCGAGGCGATTCGGTGATCGACCAGAGCCGAGCGTCCGATTCTCGCCAGCTCGGCGTTCTCCTCCAGCGCCACGACATTGCGCGCCAAGAGCGATAGCAGTGCCGCCTCGTACCCGACCCCGGCGCCGACCACCAGCGCAGTGTCCTTCGGCTCGACAATCGCCGCCTGCAGCAGCCGCGCCGCGACCAACGGCTGCATCAGATAGCGGCCGCCTCCGAGCGGCAGGTCCTCATCGACATAGGCAACGCCGCGCAGCCCCGGGGGCACGAACAATTCGCGGCGGATGCTGAGACATGCGGCGATCACCCGCTCGTCCGTCACCTTGTTGGGACGCAGCTGGCTCTCGACCATGTGGAGGCGGGCGGCTTCGTAGTCGGTCATCACATCATCGCAGGGCCGGACGGCGGTTCAAGCCCGGCGCGGCGTTATATCGGGGTCCGCGCCCAACCACAATCACCCCTACAGGGTATCCTGGTCGCCAAAGGGGTGAACCGCCTGGCCGGGCGGCAGGCGACAGAGCAGTTCCTGCGCGCTCAGCCCGAGCCGCGGATGCCGCCAATGCGGCGCGACCTCAACCAGCGGCGCGAGCACGAAACGGCGCTCGTGCAGGCGTGGGTGCGGCAACACCAGCCCCGGCGTCTCGCATCGCTCGGCGTTGTAGGCGAGCAGGTCGAGGTCGAGAGTGCGGGCGGCATTGGGCAGGCCGCGGCGGCGACCGAATCGGGCTTCGAGCCGAAGCATCGCAGCAAGCAACGCCGCCGGGTCGAGGTCCGTCGCCACCGCAGCGACCGCGTTGACGTACCACGGCTGATCGGACGGCGGCACCGGCTCCGATTGGTACCATCGCGACAGCCGAACGACGGCAACGCCAATCATCGGCATTTGCAGCACCGCCGCCACCGCGGTGTCCTGCGGCGAGCGATGCCCAGGGGCCGCGAGGTTGCTGCCGATGCCGATCAAAATCATCGGCGTTCGCCACCCGCGGCGCCGTCCTTGACGACAAATCCTGGGCGCATGACAATAGCCGACATTCTCAAGTTTCCTGGGGTTTCCGATGATTTTCTATCCGGAAGAACGGATCGCGATATTCATTGACGGCGCCAATCTCTATTCCGCGGCGCGCGGCCTGGCGTTTGACATAGACTATAAGCGGCTTCTCGATCTGTTTCGCTCGAAGGGACGACTGATACGGGCGTTCTACTATACGGCCTTGCTCGAAGATCAGGAATACTCGCCATTACGGCCGCTTGTCGATTGGCTCGACTATAACGGCTACACCATGGTGACCAAGCCGACCAAGGAATTCACCGACGCGATGGGCCGCCGCCGCATCAAGGGCAACATGGACATCGAGCTGGCGATCGACATGCTCGAGATGGCCCAGCACATGGACCACGCCATCCTGTTCTCCGGCGACGGCGATTTCCGCCGGCTGGTCGAGGCGGTGCAGCGGCGCGGCGTCCGGGTGTCGGTGGTGTCGACCATGCGCTCGTCGCCGCCGATGGTTTCCGACGATCTGCGCCGCCAGGCCGACAGCTTTATCGAATTGCAGGAACTGGCGCCGAGCATCATGCGCAACCATCATCCGCGCGACGAGGCGCCGCGGGTCCGCACCGAACCGATCGAAACTGCGTGACCGCCGAGACGCCCCTTGCGGTTCCCGATCGCGATTGCCCGCTTTGCCCGCGGCTGGCCGGCTTCCGGGCAGCGCAGCGGCTGGCCCATCCCGACTGGTTCAACGCCCCCGTCCCCTCGTTCGGCGACCGCTCGGCGGCATTGCTGATCGTCGGATTGGCGCCGGGCTTGCGCGGCGCCAACCGCACCGGCCGGCCGTTCACCGGCGATTTCGCCGGCGATCTGCTCTATCGCACGCTCTTGAAATTCGGCTTTGCCGCCGGCAATTACGCCGCCGACCCCGCCGACGGGCTGACCCTGCGCGGTACCCGCATCGCCAATGCGGTGCGCTGCGTGCCGCCGCAGAACAAGCCGGAGCCGCGCGAGATTGCCGCCTGCGGCCGCTTTCTCGAAGCCGAACTGGCGGCGCCGCCCTACCCGCGCGCCATCCTCGCGCTCGGCGCGATCGCGCACAACGCCGTGCTCGCGGCAAGGGGATTGAAGCGCACCGCCCACAAGTTTGCCCACGGCGCGACGCACCAACTGCCGCACGGCATCGTCCTCGCCGACAGCTACCATTGCTCGCGGCTCAACACCAACACCGGCCGCCTGACCCCGGCGATGTTCGAGGCGGTCATCGCCATGCTGGCCCAGCGCCTCAGCGCGTGATCGCGGCGGCGGCAAAGCGGCAGACGTTTTGCTCGGCAACAATTTCTTTGTCATTATCGGTTAGTGATTGCCGGGCAGGATCGGGCGGATCGGTTGGCTCCACGCCAGCCGGCCCGACCGTCGACGGCTCGATCGGCCTGCCGGCGGCGCGGGTCGCCCTTGCCCGAACCGAGAGCACCGATGGATAGGACCGCCCCCGCCGCAAAGTCACGAAGCCGCCTTTCGGGGCTCGATGCCCTGCGGCTCCTCGCTGCTGCCGGGGTCATGATCGCGCATTACGGCGACAGGCTGTACCCGCGCTGGATGCTCGTTTGGCATCTGCAGGGCGCATTGTGCGTCAACGTGTTCTTTGTGATCAGCGGCCTCGTCATCATGATCTCGGCGCAGGCGGCCCCGTCCGGCCGACAGTTCCTGCTCCGCCGGGCTTCTCGCCTCTATCCGGCATTCCTGATTTGCATGTTGTTTACGGTATTGGTTAAGTATACGCAGGGGATTCACATATCGATCATCGAATTTATCGGCAACTTGACGATGATTCCCAATATACTGAACGTGACTCCGATTGCCGGCGCCTATTGGACCTTGTCGCACGAATGGTCATTCTATGCCATGGTCGCCGTGTTGTTCGCGGTGGTTCGCCGCAATTGCATGGCAATCATGGTGTCGTGGGTGGCGATTTCGGCCGTGATGCAGCTGGCCGGCAGCGACAATATTGCGCTGAATATCGTTGCCAACGTCGGATTTGCCCCGCTGTTCGCGGCCGGAATGTTTCTGCACCTGGTTCGGACCGGCCAGCTGCGGCTGGTGCCGGCTGTGGTGATCGGCGCGGTGCTGACGGCGGCGTCGGTCGGCGGCAGCTGGGGAGGCCCGTTCTGGCCGGGTTTCCCGCTATCCGCGGCATATTTGCTGTGCTTTGTCTGCTGCGTCGGGCTGGTCGCCGCTCTGGCGGCGGTCGAGCTGCCGCCGTCGCTCAATCGGGCCGCGATGATCGGCGGGGCCGCGTCCTACCCGCTGTATCTTGTTCATGCGCCGGTAGCGCGTCTGCTGTTCCCGGTATTGTCGTCCATCGGGCTCGGTGCGGGCGGCGTCATGGCCGCTTCGATGCTGGCGGCGGTGGCGCTGGCGGTGGCCACCAGTCAGTGGATCGAAGCGCCCGCCCGGCATCTGCTCGCCGGCGGCATCCGGCGGGCCCGGCTGATTTGCGCCGGGTGCTCGGATGTCGTGCTGCGCCTTCGGGCGACAACCCTCGCCGACTGAGTCCTACAAATCCTTGGCGCGCATGATGCGGGCGCGGCTGCGCTGCCAGTCGCGGTCGCGCTCGGCGGCGCGCTTGTCGGCCTTCTTCTTGCCGTGCGCCAGACCAAGCTCGACCTTGGCGCGGCCGCGATCGTTGAAGTAGATCGCCAGCGGCACCACGGTGACGCCCTCGCGGCGGATCGCGCCCAACAGGCGGTCGACCTCCTTGCGATGCAGCAGCAGCTTGCGCGGCCGGCGCGGCTCATGGCTGAAATGCGAGGCGGCCTTGTATTCGGGGATGTTGGCGTTGACGAGAAATAGCTCGCCGCCGGCCTCGCCGGCATAGGCTTCGGCGATGCTGGCGCCGCCCTGGCGCAGCACCTTGACCTCGGTGCCGTGCAAGACGAGCCCGGCCTCGATCTTGTCTTCGATCAGATAGTCGTGGCGGGCTCGTCGGTTCTGCGCGGCGTAACGGTCGGTTGCCCGCATATCTGCTGCTCATTCTTGCCCCTCTCCCGCACCGCGGGAGAGGGAGGGACCCGCGCCGCAGGCGTGGGAGGGTGAGGGTCTATGCGCCGGCAGCACCCTCACCTGCCTCGCTGCGCTCGGCACCCTCGCCCGGAATGCAGGAGAGGGGCAATCAGTTGAGCAGCCCGGCGCCGCGCATCGCGGCCCGCACCTTCTCCTGCGTCTCGGGCGTCGTGTGCCACAGCGGCTGGCGTACTTCGGGCGTGCAGCGCCCGAGCAGCGATGCGGCATACTTGACCGGAGCAGGGCTGGTCTCGACGAACAGCGCCTCGTGCAGCGGGATGAGGCGCTCGTTGATCCGCCGCACGGTCGCGACATCGCCCTTCTGCCACGCCTCGTGCATTTCGGCGCACAATGCCGGCGCGATGTTGGCCGTCACCGAGATGCAGCCGTCGCCGCCTTGCGCCAGATAGGCCACCGCGGTCCCGTCCTCGCCCGATAAGAGGGCAAATTCGCCGCCGATCTCGACCCGCATCCTCAAGGGCCGGGTCAAATCGTTGGTGGCGTCCTTGACCCCGACAATGTTGGGCAATTTCGCCAGCCGCGCCATCGTCGCGTTCGACATGTCGACGACGCTGCGCCCGGGAATGTTGTAGATGACGATCGGCAGGTCGACCGCGTCGTGCACCGCCTTGAAGTGCTGGTAGAGGCCTTCCTGCGTCGGCTTGTTGTAATAGGGGCAGACGATCAAGGCCGCGTCGGCGCCGGCCTTCTTGGCGGCGCGGGTCGCATGGATCGTATGCGCGGTCGAGTTGAAGCCGGTGCCGGGGATGACCGGCGCCCGGCCCTTGGCGACCTCGACGGTCAGATGAATGAGCCGCTCCTGCTCCTCCTCTTCGAGCGCCGGGCACTCGCCGGTCGTGCCGATCGGCACCAGCCCGTGGGTGCCCTGGCCGATCTGCCAGGCGACGTGCTCCTGAAAGGCGGTCTCGTCGACCGCGCCGTCGCGGAACGGGGTGATCAACGCGACAAGCGACCCCTTGAACATGGCTTCCTCCCCGGCTTCTACCGTGGCCAAGGCGCACGATAGTCCCCGATGCCGCCTGCTTCAACAGCACCGATTCGGCCTCGCGCCGCAGCCTTCTGTCGCCGCAGTTGTTACCAACCGTTACAATATCGACTTGCTGCGGGCGGCGAGAACCCGTAAACACAGAGCCTCCCTTCGATCAGCATGGAGCGGCCGGCCTTGTTCCGGATCATTCGCCGGTTGTCCGTCGGGCTCCTCGCCGTGGCGCTGTTCGCCGCGACAGCCCGCGCCGATGACAAAACCGACAGCGCGGCATTGGCCGCGGTTGCTGCCGCGCGCAGCGGCGACTGGGCAAAGGCCTATGCCGACGCCGACCAGAGCAAGGACAAGGTGGCGCCGAAGGTGATCCGCTGGCTCGACTACACCCGCGCCAGCCCGAGCGGGCGCTTCGCCGAGATCGCCGCCTTCATCGAACAGAACCCGGATTGGCCGCTGCAAAAAACCTTGGACCGCCGAGCCGAGGAGGCAATCGGCGGGGAGAGCGACGACATCGCGGCCGACTGGCTCAAGCGCCACCCGCCGCTGACCGGCGCCGGCAGGATGCGGGCCGCCGAGATCACGATCAACCGGGGCGATGTCGCCGCCGGCGCGGCGGCAGTGCGGGCCGCGTGGATCGACAGCGATTTCACCCTGGCCGGGGAGCGCAGTGTGCTCGCCCGGTTCTCCGCGACCTTGCGGCCGCAGGATCACTGGAGGCGGCTCGACCGCCTGTTGTGGAAAGGCGACGCCGATGCGGCGCGGCGCATGCTGCCGCTGGTCTCGGACGATTACCGCGCGCTCGCCGAGGCGCGCCTCGCGCTGGCCGGCAATGCCAAGAATATCGATGCGCTGGTGGCGAAGGTCCCGGCGCAACTGCGCACCGATCCCGGGCTGGCGTTCGAGGAAGCGGTCTTTCAGCGCAAGCAGGACAACCTCGACGCCGCCGCTTCCCAGCTGCTCGCCCATCCCGACAATCCCGTCCGGCCGAAAGCGTGGTGGAAGGAGCGGATGATCGTCGCCCGGCAGCTCTTGGCCGTCGGCAATTCCGATCTCGCCTACCGGCTCGTCCGGCAGCATGGAGCGATCGACGACAGCAGCTCGGCGGAGGCGGAGTTCCTGTCCGGCTACATCGCGCTGCGCTTCCGCAACAACCCGGCCCGCGCGTTCGACGATTTCGCCCATATCCTCGCCCGCGTCACCAACCCCTACGCCAAGGCGCGCGCCGCCTATTGGAGTGGCCGCGCCGCCGCCGCTTCCGGCAAGCCCGAGCTCGCCGCGAAATGGTACGCCGCCGGCGCCGAGAACATGGCGACGTTCTATGGCCAGCTCTCGGCACACCAGCTCGGCAAGGACGCCCCGCCGCATCCGGTGCCCGAGCCGCAACCGGACACTGCCGCGCAGGCGCGGTTCAATGCGAAGGAGATGGTGCGCGCCGCTGCCCTGTTTCTCGATGCCGGCGATCCCGCGCCTGCCGCCACCTTCCTGATGGAGATGGCAAAAAAGGCCAAGACGCCGGTCGATTTTGCGATGCTCGCCTCCCTGGCCGAGGCGCACGGCCGGATCGACCTGGCGATCGCGGTGGCGCGGCGCGCGATCGACGCCGGCATGCCGCTGATGGTGCACGGCTACCCGGTCACCACGCTGCCGAGCGGCGGCACCGCCGAGCGCCCGCTATTGCTGGCGATCGTGCGCCAGGAAAGCGCCTTCGCGCCGGACGCGATGAGCCGGGCGGGGGCGCGCGGGTTGATGCAGCTGATGCCGGCCACCGCGCAGAACATCGCGCGCACAATGCAATTGCCGTTCTCGCTGGCGCGGCTGACCACCGACGGCATCTACAATCTGACGCTCGGCCGCTCGTATCTCGAACAGCTGATCGACGATTTCGGCGGCTCCTACGCGCTCGCCATCGCCGCCTACAACGCCGGGCCCGGCCGGGTGCGGCAATGGCTGCACGAGTTCGGCGACCCCCGCGGCCGCGACATCGGCATGGTCGACTGGATCGAGATGATCCCCTTTAACGAGACCCGCGCCTATGTGCAGCGGGTGTTGGAGAACCTGCAGATCTATCGCGGCCAGGCCGGCGGCAACGCCTTCTCGCTGGTCGCCGACCTCGCCCGCTGAGGCGAGCGCCGCCCGGCTACGCCCGCTTTTTAGCTTCGCGCGCGGCGATCGCAGCCTCGCGTTCCAGCAACA
>DATLTH010000089.1:0-4079 GCA_035533695.1 Allostellaceae bacterium
CGATCAACGCGCTCGCGCGCGAGCAGCATGCCGGCACCGGCGGCACCGTCTACGGCCGGGTCGGGCGCATCGCCAAGAGCGCCAACGTGCCGGCCGCGGGGTTGCTCGACCCCGCCACCGGCGCCTATCTGCCGGCCGCACAATTGCGCGCCAGGTTCGATGCGGTCGGCGCCTTCGCCAAACCGCAGGTCATCACCTATTGCGGCGGCGGCATCGCGGCGAGCTCCGACGCGCTCGTGCTGACGATGCTCGGCCATCCTAACGTCAAGCTCTACGACGCCTCGATGTCGGAATGGTCGAACGATCCCGCATTGCCGATGGAGACCGGGGAGTAACCGCGATGCCGTCCTTCCGCCCGTCGCCCGATCTCGACATGCATTACGAGGTCGACGATTTCACCGATCCGTGGCTGAAGCCGGAAACGATCCTGCTGTTGCACGGCAATGCCGAGAGCGGGCTCGCGTGGTACGCCTGGGTCCCGGCCTTGGCGCGGCATTACCGCGTGGTGCGGCCGGACATGCGCGGCTTCGGCCGCTCGACGCCGATGCCTCGGGATTATCCATGGACGCTCGACCGGCTGGTCGAGGATTTTGTGCTGTTGATGGACCATCTCGGCGTCGACCGCTTTCACCTGGTCGGCGCCAAGATCGGCGGCACGGTCGCGCGCGCCTTTGCCGCCCGCCGTCCCGAACGGGTCAAGACCCTGACCGTCGTCGGCACGCCGCCGCCCTTGCGGCCCGGCGCCAAGGAAGGCGTGCCGGCGCTCGTTGAGATGTTCGAGGCGCACGGCGTCGAATACTGGGCGCGGCAGAACATGGGCAACCGGCTCGGCAGCGCCTTTCCGCCCGAAGGCTTCGAATTCTGGTGCCGGTTCATGGGCCGCACCGCGCTCTCGACCCAGCTCGGCTTCATGGGGACAATCGCCTGCGCCGATATCCGCGCCGATGTGCCGAAGATTGCCTGCCCGACCCTCGTCGTCACGACCGAACAGAGCGGCCTTGCGACCGTCGCCGAGACCCGCGCCTGGCAGCAGCAGATCAAGGATTCCGAGCTTGTCGTGCTGCCCGGCAATTCCTACCACGTCGCCGCCACCCACGCCGACCAGAGCGCCGCGGCGACGCTGGATTTCCTCAGGCGGCGGGGCGGGTAGTGAGAGGACCCCCTGGCCCCCATCGGGGGAGAGGGTTGGGGTGAGGGGGCAGGCGGCCGAGAAGCTGCAGCACCCTCACCCGGCTCGCCCCTTGGGGGCGATCCACCCTCTCCCGCGATGCAGGAGAGGGGCTTTGGCCAAATCTCAGGTGAAGCAGGAACTGGGCCTGCCTGAGGCCGCGTGCCTCGCCGCCGACCCGCGCTATTCCCTGGCGACGCCGGCCGCCTCGTAGGAGGACGATGAACGGAAAGTCTCCGGACTGAGTACTGTTGGATTCCCGGCCTTCGCCGGGAATGCGGATTTTTTTGTCGGCGCAAAGGGGCGCACCGGCGGAGGGTGAAAATGAAATTTGGCATCTTCATCAGCGCGCAGCAACCGCGCGGCGACGATCCGGTCAAGCGCTTTCGCGAGGCGGTCGCGCAGGCGCGGCTGGCGAAAGAGGCCGGCTTCGACGCGCTCGCCGCCGGCCATCACTACCTGTCGCCGCCCTACCAGTCGTTGCAGAGCCTGCCGCTCTTGGCGCGTCTCGCCGGCGAGGCGCCGGGGATGGATTTGTGCCTCTCGGTATTGCTCTTAGCGATGCTGAACCCGGTGCAGACCGCCGAGGAGGTGGCGAGCCTCGACATCATGTCGGAGGGGCATGTCGTGTTCGGCATCGGCATCGGCTACCGCGACGTTGAATTTGAGGCGTTCGGCATGACCGCGAAGGAGCGGGTGCCGCGCATGCTGGAAGCGCTCGATCTGATCAAGCGGCTGTGGACCGAAGAAGTTGTCACCTTCGAGGGCCGCTTCTTCCGGGTCCATAACGCGACCTGCACGATCCGCCCGGTGCAGAAACCCCATCCGCCGATCTGGATCGCCGCCAACGCCGACCCGGCGGTGGTGCGCACGGCGCGGATGGGATTGTCGTGGTTCGTCAATCCGCACGCCGCCCTGCCGACGATCGAGCGGCAATGGGAGCGCTACAAGCAGGCGCTGGCCGAAGCCGCTCACCCGATGCCGACGGCGCGGCCGATCTGTCTCGAACTGCATGTCGCGCCGACCCATGAGGAGGCGGTTGAAACCGCGCGGCCGTTTCTCGCAGCCAAATACGCCGCCTATGCCGAATGGGGCCAGGACAAGGTTTTGCCGGGCGAGGAAAGCTTTCGGGTCGCGTTCGACGAATTGGCCCGCGACCGGTTCATCCTCGGCACCCCCGACGAGGTCATCGAAGAGATCGAGGAGCGGGTGCGGCGCCTCGAATCCAACTATCTGATCTTTCGCTGCGGCTGGCCCGGCATGGAAGCCGGCAAAATCCTGCGGGTCATCGAGCTGATGGGCGAGAAGGTCCTGCCACACTTCCACGCCAAATACGGCAGGGGCTGAGTCAAACACGGCTCCGATCCGGTCGAGCCAGGTCGGCGTGGCATATCGACCGTGCCGGCGGGCTGGTCTAGCGGTGCGCCCGGATGAACTCGGCGACCTTGGGGTAGGTTTCGCTCTGCCAGCGGCGGCCGTTGAAGACCCCGTAATGGCCGACGTTCGGCTGCAGGTGGTGGAATTTCATGGCCGGGGCGAGATTGCGGCACAAATCGTGCGCCGCGACGGTCTGGCCGACGGCGCAGATGTCGTCGTTTTCGCCTTCGACGGTCATCAGCGCGGTCCGCTCGATCGCGCCCGGGTCGACGCTCTCGCCCCGCACCCGGAACCTTCCATGCGCGAGATCCTGCCGCTGGAAGACGCGCTCGACGGTTTCCAGATAGAACTCGGCCGGCAGGTCCATGACCGCGCTGTATTCGTCATAGAACGCGCGAGTCGCCGCTGCGGCGTCGCCATCGCCTTCGGCAAGCTGGCGGAACATCCGCCAATGCGCCGAGAGATGGCGGTCGAGGTTCATGCTGAGAAACCCGGCGAGTTGCAGAAAGCCGGGATAGACCCGGCGGAAGGCGCCGGGATAGCGCGGCGGCACCGGGGTGATGACGGTGTCCTCGAACCAGGCGAGCGTATGGGACTGCGCGAAGCGGTTGACCTCGGTCGGGTTGGCGTCCGGATCGATCGGCCCGCCCATCAAGACCATCGAGCGCGGCTGTAGCGGGTCATCCGCCGCCGCCATCAGTGACACCGCGGCGAGCACCGGGACGGCCGGCTGACACACCGCCATCACATGACAGCCCGGCCCCAGACGGTGGATGAAATCGACGATCGCGTCGATCATGTCGTCGAGACCGAACGGGCCGTCCTGCAGCGGCACGTTGCGGGCGTTGATCCAATCGGTCAGGTAGACGTCGTGGTCGGCGAGCGCGGTCGCGACGGTGCCGCGCAGCAAGGTCGCAAAGTGGCCGGAAAGCGGCGCGACAATCAGCAGCTTGGGCTGATCGCACCCGGTCGCCTTCTTGAAATGCACGAGGCGGCAGAACGGGTGGACCGCCACCGCCTCCTCGCTGACCGCGACCTCCGCGCCGTCGACGGTCACCCGGTCGACGCCGAAAGCCGGGCGTTCATGCGACAGGTGGGCATCGGAAAACAGGCTCAATGCCGCGCTGGCGCCGCGCACCAGCGGCAATCCGCCGACCCCCAGCCACGGCTGGTCGAGCACGGCGCGGGTGGTTTCCGCCAGCAGCCGCAGCGGAGCCAGAACATCACGGTGGGCATCATAGGCGTAATAGAGCATTGGCCCTCATCGCCTCGCGTCGCGCCACGACCCAACGCCGCGGCACGACCGGTTCACTATCGATCGAGATTGGTTGAGATGTGGTGACACCCTGGCAGATTGCCGATAGGCCGGCGGCCGACAACCGTGCGGCTGCCGCCCGGCACAATCCCGGGAGGTTCCGGATCGGAGCCTAACTCTACTGCAAATACAACAGGATCAAGCGCGATGCCATGAATTGCGGGCTGCCGGCGCGCGGTCACGGCCGCGGCGGAGCCGCAACCCCGCCGCGCATCTCGT
>DATLTH010000090.1:0-6152 GCA_035533695.1 Allostellaceae bacterium
GTCGCACCAGCGCGACATCAAGATCGATTACCGCAAGATCGCGGGGGCCGACCATTTCTTCGCCGATGACGCCGAGACCGTAGCGGGCCTTGCCGACGGCTACATCGCCGCGCACCCGCGGTTCGCCATTGACCGGGAAACGGCGGCGGCGCCCGCGCGCGGCCGTTAGACCTCGGCCGGCTCTGCGCCAGGAACCTCAGCCGGCAAGAGAACCGATGCCGGGCGGAAACCTCAGCCGCCGTCAGCTTGACGCTCGGCATGGTGCGCCTGGACCAGTTCGCCCAGGTCGGCAAAGCGGAAATCATAGCGGACCCCGGCCTCGGGCGGCGGGGTTGCGCCCCAGCCCCCGCTGCCGGCGCGGCGGTCGATCCAGGCCGAGCGCAGTCCAACGCGATTGGCCGGCACATGATCGTGAAACAGGCTCTGCGCGACATGCAGGATGTCGTCCGGGCGATGACCCGCCGCGGCGAGGCGGGCCAGCATGTATTCGAAGTTGCGCGCATCGGGCTTGTAGGAGCCGATATCCTGGGCGGTGTAGATCGCGTCGAACGCGACGCCGAGCCGGGCGTTGCTGCGGGCAAAGCTGGCCCGGTCAACATTTGACAGGATGACGAGCTTGTAGAAGCGCTGCAGGTATTGCAGCGCTTCCGGGGTATCGGGAAAGGGCGGCCAGTCGCCCACCGAGGCGCCGAAATCGCGGGCGGCCGTCGCGTCCGGTGCGGTCTGCCACTCCGCCGCGAGCCGCGAGTGCACCCGCGCGAGCAATTCGGAATAGAGCAGATCCGGGGTTTCGGCCTGCTGCGCACTTTCGTGCCGGGCGAAGGCGGCCAGCGCAGCCTCGCGCGACGGCGGACCGGGTGCCTGCCCGAGGAGCGGCTGCAACGCCGTCCAGATGCCGCTCTCCCAATCGATCAGCGTGCCGTAGCAATCGAAGCTCAGGACGGTGAAATCGCCGAGCTGCATCGCGGCCTCCGGGGTGCATCGATGCTGAGGCTATAGCCCTATCCGACCTGGTGAATCACCCCCAGTTCGTCATCGCCGGGCTTGACCCGGCCATCTCCATGACGCGGCACCAGATACCCGGGTCAGGCCCGGGGATGACGGCCGTGGGTGATCGAACCTTAGCGGATGCCGATCTGGCGTCCGCCCTGCATCGGCCGCCCTTTGATCTGGATCAAGGCGCCGGCCGGTGAATTTGCGATTGTCGGGTCCGTTTTCCGTTGGCGACAGCGAGGCGCGCATGTTGCGACAGGAGCATATCCGCTGGTTCGACGAGATCGGGCTCGATGACGGCCCCGAAGTCGGCGGCAAGACCGCCACTGCTTCGCGTCACGAGGCGGAAGAGGCGGCCGGCGCCCTGCCGACGGCCGCCCAATAGGCCAAGCGCACCGCGCAGTCTTAACAGGAAATATCGCCATGGACCCGTCGCCGCCGAGACGCAACCCCCCGCAAGACCTCAAACAGCGTCTCGATCGGACGTTCGGCGAGATCAACGCGGTTCTGCTGGCCGTGGCGCTCGGCCTTGCGATGCTCGATCTGACGGCCTTCTCGGCCCTCAGGCTTTCCGATGAGCTGATGCGGGCTCAGCAGCACCGGCAAGCGGTGGAGGCGCCATCAACGGTCGCAGCGCCTGTTGCGGCGGCTTCCGAGCCGCCGCAGTGAGATCGCGGTGTTGAGCCGACCGGTTGATCGCTACTCCGCCGCCTGCCGCTGCGACACACGGGCCAACTCGTCGCCGAGGAAGCGGGCGAGCGCGGTCATTGCCGAGCGCCCGGCGCGCGCTTCGGCGTCGGGGTTGTAGTTGGTATTGGTGTTGACGTCGTAGGTGTAGACCGTGCCGGCCTCGTCGCGGATGAACTCGATGCCGGCGACCTCGATCCCGTTGGCGGCGAGGAAGGCTTCGCAGCGCTGCTTCAGCCCGGCCTCGATGTCGTCGATGATCGTGAACTTGGCGCGCGGCGCGCCAACCCCTTCGCCCACCGGGCAGAACGCATCCTCGACGGCGCAGACATCGGCCGGGCACAGTTCAAAGCCCTCGCTGGTGTCGACCTCGACCGCATAGAAAAACCGGCCGCCGATGAATTCGGCGCGGGTGATCAGCGGTGCCGGCGGGCGGATGTATTGCTGCAACAGATGCAATCCGTCGACCGGCATCTCGTAATCCGCGCCGGCGACATGGTCGGCGAGCGCCGCCTCGGTGTGGAACAGGCGGACCCCAAGCCCCTTGCCGCCGCGGTTCGGCTTGAGGATGACCGGGCCGCCGCCGATGCCCAGAGCAAAATGCCGTTGCGCCGCCGCGACGAGCTCGTCCCAGCCGGCGACCAGCACGGTTTTGGGAGTGCGGATGCCGGCGATTTCGAGCGCCGCGTATTGCCGGACCTTGCTGATTTCGAGGTCGAGGGCGCGCGGCCCGTTGACGACACGGCGGCCGTGCGCGGTCAGCCACGCCAGCACGCCGGCCGTCAGTTCGGCGGCATAGCGATGGCCGCGGGTGTGCGAGGAGGCGCTCATCCGGCTGTAGAACACGCCCTCGGGCGGCGGCGCCGACAGGTCGAAGGCGCCACGGTCGAGCAGCCAGTCGCACCACGGCAAGCCGGCGGCGTCGAATGCGCGGCTCAACGGCTCCAGCCAGGCCGGGTTTTCGTGGATGACGTGAATTTGCATCGGCGGACCCCTCCGGCTGACCTGGTCCGCAGGTGGTTATACGCGCCACAAAAGTCAAATGGAGACATAATAACAAATAGTATATGTTGTTATTCCGGAACGGTCAGGCCTCTCGCCGATGGCGGCGCGTTGCTATAATGCGCGCGAATTCGCAGGAGGCGAGCGATGAAGAACGGCTTTCGCGTCTACGATGTCGATACCCACATCAACCCCGGCGCCGAGGTGCTCGACAAATATGTCGATCCCGCGTTCCGTCCGCGCCTCCCTGAGCTGGCGCCCTACAAGGTGTCGATCCAGTCGCGCGAAGCCGGCGGCGGAACGCGCTCGCTCTACCGCTTCGACGAGAAGGCCTACGAGCGCACGCTGGGCGAGGCGGAGGCGCGCCCGGGCTCGCGCGACGGGCGGGTATGGCGCGGCCGGCTGCGTCCCAGCCCCGGCGTCCAGGACGACAACGCCGCGGCCCGCATCCACGACATGGACATCGAGGGGGCCGACCGGCATTTCCTCATTCCCTCGGCGTGGACCGCCTGCGTCGGCCATCCCGACCCCTCGATCGAGGTCAACCTGATCCGCGCCTATCACCGCCACATGCACGATTTCTGCAGCGTCGCGCCGGACCGCCTCAAAGGGCCGATCGTCGCCTCGACTCGAATCGTCGAGGAGGCGGTGCGCGAGATCCGCGAGTGGGGCAACTCGAAATGGGCGGTCGCGGTGCAGCCGCTCCTCGACAACGAGCGGCCGGTCGACCACCCGGATTTGGAGCCGATCTGGCAGGCGGCCGAAGCGCACGATCTGGCGATCGCGCACCATAGCTTCGCCTGGAACCCGCCCTATTTCCCCGGCTACAGGGACATGTGGGACAACGTCTACATCGCGCGGCTGTGCTCGCACCCGTGGGGAGCGATGCGCTTCATGGCCGGGTTTCTCGCCGGCGGCGTGCTCGACCGCCATCCCGGCCTCAGGTTCGCCGTGCTCGAATGCGGCTTCGGCTGGCTGCCGTTCTGGGTGCGCCGGATGGACGAGCAGGTCAGCTATGTCGGCCGCACCGCGCCCCTGAAGCTCTTGCCGAGCGAGCAGTTCCAGGCCGGACGCGTCTTCTGCAACGTCGAGGCGCACGAGCACGAGCCGATGTTCGAGATGGTGACCAAGGCCTTGGGCGACGGCGTCCTGATGTACGCCAGCGACTACCCGCACTTCGAAAGCTGGTTCCCGGATTCAGTGGACAAGATCATGGCATGGTCGAGCATCACCCCGGAGCTGCGCCAGAAACTCTTCTGGGACAACGCCAACCGCTGCTTCAAACAGAATTGAGCCTGGCTCGCACTGCCTGACGAGATCGGGGTGCGGGCGGACGGGTGAAGGCACAGGACACGCCCGCTCCAATAGACCGCGGGTAATCCCGCGTCCGCGGCGCCGTCAGCACCTCTTCGGTGCTGCCCTGCTCGCTGTCGCCGGGCAATGCCCGGATTCGCCGCATATGCCCAAAATTCCGCCGGGTGCCCCGACATTTCGGGAGCTTGTCATTGGCTAAATTCGGGACGGGTAGGCCCCGGTGATGCCGGGGCGCAGATGGCACGCCGCTTGCTCATTGGTGTCCGGATTTGGTTACAAAATCAACCGTAGAGGGAGGAGACGGCCGCAGTCATTCATTGATGAGGTCTCCATGCGCCTGCACCTTGCCCTCGCATCGCTGTCCTGCCTGTTGGCGATTTCCGGTACCGCATTGGCCCAGGGCGCGCCCAGCGACCCGCCTTCGGCCATCCACGGCTTCAACGACGTCACCCTCAAGAGCGACTACATCACGCCGCGCGGCCTGTTGGTCACCAACAAAGAGCTGACGACGCAGATCCTCAACGGCCTTGTCCTCGACGCCTACCACAACCCCGCCACACCGATTGACGACATCTCGCTGGTCGCGGGCATCTGGAACGATCTCGATGCCGCCCAGAACGACCCGAAAGTCGGTCCGTGGAATGAATTCGACTGGTTCGTCGGCGCCAATTTCGAAGTCAACAAGATCTGGACGCTCGGCGTGACCTATGAGCCGTTTCTCAACCCGGCGACAACCGGCTTTCCCGCCACCGAGCACAACGTCGAGTTCAGCCTAAAGCTGGACGACAGCAGCCTTCTGGCGCCGATCGCGCTGCACCCCTACGCCAAGCTGTTCTACAATTTCGCCGGTCCGTCACCGGTCGTCTTCGGGATCGGCCACACCTTCGATGTCGAACTGGGCGTGGTGCCGACCCTTGATCTGCACCCCTACAACGTCGCCGCGAACCTGACGGCGCCGACCTGGATAACCGTCGGCCCGTCGGATTTCTGGGGCGGCGGCGGCAATGCCGGCGTGGTTTCCACCGGCCTCACCGCGACGTTCCCGCTTGACTTCGTGCCAAAGCAATACGGCAACTGGAACTTTCACATCGGCTTCCAGTACTACCACCTGATCAACCACAACCTGGTATTGGCGCAGACGATTACCGGCGCCGCCGGAGGGGGATCCGGGCACCGCGACATCGTCACCGGCTTCGGCGGGATCGGCATGAACTTCTGACCCGCCGCATTGGCCGGTCTTTTGCGTGACCATCATCAAGCCGCGTTGCCCGAAGTCTCGCGAGCCCCCGATGCCGCTGATCGACGCCGAACCCTATGAATTCGCCTTCGCGCCTGCAACGGCGGCGCTGCTGATCATCGACATGCAGCGCGACTTTCTCGAACCCGGCGGGTTCGGCGAAAGTCTGGGGAACGACGTCAACCTCTTGCGCCGAACCATCGAGCCGACAAGGCGTCTGCTCGAGACGGCGCGAGCGGCGGGGCTGATGGTGATCCACACGCGCGAAGGACACCGCGCCGACCTTGCCGACCTGCCGCCAGCGAAGAAGACCCGCGGCAGACCGGCGCTGGCGATCGGTGACGTCGGCGCGATGGGGCGGCTGCTCGTGCGTGGCGAGCCTGGCCACGACATCATCCCCGAGCTCTACCCGATGCCTGGGGAGCCGGTCATCGACAAACCCGGCAAGGGCGCCTTCTACGCGACCGATCTCGAAGCGATCCTGCGGCATCGCGGCATCGCGCAGCTGATCGTTTGCGGGGTCACGACCGAGGTCTGCGTCAACACCTCGGTGCGCGAAGCGAACGATCGCGGGTTTGATTGCCTCGTGCTGGAGGACTGCGTCGGCTCGTACTTCTTGGAATTCCAGGAGATGGGGCTGCGCATGATCAAGGCACAGGGCGGCATTTTCGGCTGGGTAGGCCGGTCTGAGCCGCTGGTCGCGGCGCTTGCCGCGGAAACTCGAAACAGGAGCGCCTGATTCGCCTCGCCGCTGCGACTAGCTCTAGGCTCACACCAGGCTCACATGGGCGGCGACCACCCGCCAGCCTTCGCGACAGCGCACCCAGCTCTGAGTCTGCCGGCCGATGCGGGGCTCGCCGGTGCGGGTGAATTCGGTGCTGGCGACGGCAAAATCGCGCCCGTAGGTCGTGATCACCGT
>DATLTH010000091.1:0-4174 GCA_035533695.1 Allostellaceae bacterium
CACCTCGTCGATCGGGGAGTTGTGCGGCACATAGGCGGCGAACGCGACCTCGCCGATGCTCTTCGAGCGGTCGGTGCCGGCGACCCTGAACTGGCCGTCCTTGAACTCGATGTCCGCTTCAGACGCTTCCAGCAGGTGGGCAGCGATCTTGGTGCCCTTGGCGATGATCTTGTCCATCGCCTTGACGATCGCGCTGCCGCCGACCGCCAGCGAGCGCGAGCCGTAGGTGCCCATGCCGAACGGCAGCTTGCCGGTGTCGCCGTGCACGATCTCGACCGACTCGATCGGCACGCCGAGCCGGTCGGAGACAAGCTGGGCAAAGGTTGTCTCGTGTCCCTGGCCGTGGCTGTGCGAGCCGGTCAACACGCTGACGCTGCCGGTCGGGTGGAACCGCACTGCGGCCGATTCGTAAAGCCCCGCGCGCGCGCCGAGCGCACCGGCGACGGCAGAGGGAGCGATGCCGCAGGCCTCGATATAGGTGGCGACGCCAATGCCGCGCAGTTTGCCGCGCCGCGCCGCTTCCTGGCGCCGGGCCTCGAACCCGGCGTAATCGGCGGCCTGTTGCGCCATCTGCAACGTCGTCTGGTAGTCGCCGCTGTCGTATTGCAGCGCGACCGGAGTCTGGTAGGGGAAGGCGTCGGCCGCGATGAAATTGCGCCGGCGCAATTCGGCCGGGTCGATGCCCGTTTCGTCGGCCGCGACATCGACGATGCGCTCCAACAGGTAGGTCGCCTCCGGCCGCCCGGCGCCGCGATAGGCGTCGACCGGCACGGTGTTGGTGAAGACGGCCTTGGTCTCGACGTAGATCGCCGGGGTCGTGTAGGTGCCGGCGAGCAGGGTCCCGTAAAGATAGGTCGGGATGCAGGTCGCGAAGGTTGACAGGTAGGCGCCCATATTGGCGAGCGTCGATACCTTCAGCGCGACAAACTTGGCGTTTGCATCGAGGCCCAACTCGACATGGGTCGCGTGGTCGCGGCCATGCGCGTCCGACATGAAGCTTTCCGAGCGCTCGGCGGTCCATTTGACCGGCCGGCGCACCTTGGCGGCCGCCCAGGTGACGATCGCTTCCTCGGCATAATGATAGATTTTCGAGCCGAAACCGCCGCCGACATCCGGCGCGACGACCCTGAGCCGCGCTTCCGGAAGGTGCAGCACAAAGGCGCCCATCAAGAGGCGGATCACGTGCGGGTTCTGGCTCGTCGTGAACAGCGTGTGCTCGCCGGTCGCGCGATCATATTCGCCGATCGCGGCGCGTGGCTCCATCGCGTTGGCCACCAGCCGGTTGTTGACGAGGTCGAGCTTGACGATTCGCGCCGCCCCGGCCAGGGCCGCATCGACCGCCGCGGCGTCGCCCAGATGCCAGTCGTAGCAGACATTTCCGGGCGCTTCCGGGAAGACCTGCGGCGCGCCGGCCTTCAGCGCATCGACGACATCGACAACCGCCGGCTCGACCGCGTAGTCGACGGTGATCTTCTCGGCGGCGTCCTTGGCCTGCGCCAGGCTCTCGGCGATGACGACTGCGACATGGTCGCCGACATGGCGCACCCGGTCGGTGACGAGCACGGGATGCGCCGGCTCCTTCATCGGCGAGCCGTCTTTCGAATGAATGAGCCAGCCGCAGGGCAGCCCGCCGACGCCGTCGGCCGCCATGTCCGCGCCGGTGAACACGGCGACGACGCCGGGCGACGCCTTCGCCGCACTCGTATCGATGCCGCCCACTCGCGCGCTGGCATGCGGGCTTCGCAGGATATAGGCGTAGACCTGCCCCGCGCGGTTGATGTCGTCGGTATAGGTCCCCTGTCCGGTCAGGAACCGGTAGTCCTCGCGCCGCCGGACAGGCGTGCCGATCGAGGTCATCGGCCTACTCCGCCGCCGCCCCGTGGGGATTGGCCGGCGGCGCTTCGCCGCGCATCACCGCCGCCCCCTCGATGATCGCCAGCACGATGTTGTGATAGCCGGTGCAGCGGCACAGATTGCCCTCGAGGTATTCGCGCACCTCGTGCTCGGTGGGCCGCGGGTTGTTTTTCACCAGGTCGAGCGCGCTCATCACCATGCCGGGGGTGCAGAAGCCGCATTGCAGCGCATGGTTGTTGCGGAAGGCTTCCTGCATCGGATGCAAGGTGTCGCCGTTGGCGACGCCTTCGATCGTCTGCACATTGGCGCCTTCGGCCTGCACGGCCAAGAGCGTGCAAGACTTTACCGCCTCGCCGTTGACGTGGACGACGCAGGCGCCGCATTGCGAGGTGTCGCAGCCGACGTGGGTCCCCGTGAGGCCGAGATTCTCGCGCAGCAGCTGGACCAGGAGGGTCCGCCCCTCGACCGTCGCCGAAGCCGGCTTCCCGTTGACCGTCAGGCTCACCGTCTTCTGCATTGCAACCCTCCCTGGTCTCAACCCCGGCGCCCGATCCGGCGCCCTTGCCCGATCCGAAGTTTCGTGCGCCGCCGCCCTCGGGTCAAGGCGCGATAAATTGCTACGAAGCCGCTTCGCTCTCCGGGCTCATCGCGCTGACAAAGCGGCTGAAAAACTCGTCGGCCATCTTGCGCGCGGTGGCGTCGATGAGGCGCGAGCCGATCTGCGCCAATTTCCCGCCGACCTGGCCCTGGGCGCCGTAGCGCAACACCGTCTCGCCGCCCTCCTCGGTGAGCGCGACCGTGGCGCTGCCCTTGGCGAAGCCGGCGACCCCGCCGGTGCCCTCGCCGGTGATCGTATAGCCGGAAGGCGGATCGAGATCGCTCAGAGTGACCTTGCCGGAGAAGCTCGCCTTTACCGGCCCGACCCGGGCGACGACCTTGGCGGTGAATTCGGTGTCGGAGATTTTCTCGATCGTCTCGCACCCCGGAATGCACCGCTTCAGGACCTCGGGGTCGTTGAGGCATTCCCATACCTTCTGACGCGGCGCGGGGATATGGCGCTCGCCTTGCATGTCCATGCGTGTGGTCCTTGGTCCTGACGGTCGAATGGGCGTCGCTGCGCTCAACCCATCCTACACGCTGTCGGCGCTAATCCGGAACGACGGCGATGGCGCTGATTTCGATGAGCGCGTCGGGCGAGGTCATCTTGGTGACCTCGACCATCGTCGAAGCCGGTAGCGGCTCCTTGAAATATTCCGCGCGCACTTTGTGGATGCCGGGGAACTGCTCCATGTTGCGGATGTAGACGTCGACCCGGCAGATGTCGTCCATCGTGCCGCCGGCGGCCTCGACCGCGGCCTTCAGGTTCTCGCACACCTGCCGCGTCTGCGCTTCGATGTCGCCCACTCCGGCCATCGTGCCGTCGAGCCGGCGCGCCGTCATCCCCGAGATGAAGACGAGCCGCCCCTTCGCCTCGATCGCCGTCGCCTGCGAAAACACCCCGCTCGGCTGGCGCAATTTGTCGGACCGGATCTGTTGCTTCGGCATGCTTCCTCCCATCGACGCGCCGCATTCTTGTCATTGCGCACGAAGCGACGCAATCTCGCGGCGACTCCACCTTGCTGTTGAGGGACACCGATGGCCGCGATGCCTCGCGCTCTCCGCGCCATACCCGAACGGATCGAGGATCGGCTGATCGTCGCCCTCGACCTGCCCGAAATTGCCGCGGCGCGGGCGATGGCCGAGCGGCTCGATGGCATCGTGTCGTTTTTCAAGGTCGGCTACTGGCTGATGCTGGCGCCCGGTTTCGAGGCGTTTCTCGACGAGCTGTTGGCCGCAGGCAAACGGATTTTCCTCGATACCAAGATGTACGACATCGGCGAGACGGTGCGGCAGGGCGTGCGGCGCGCCGCCGAGCGCGGCATCAGCCTCGCCACGGTGCACGGCGACGACGACATCATCCGCGCCGCGGTCGAGGGCAGGCGCGGCAGCAACCTGCGCATCCTGGCGATCACCGTGCTGACCAGCGTCGACGATGCCGGGGCGCGGCAACTCGGCTACGGGCGGCCGGTCGCTGATCTGATCCGCGACCGCGTCGCGGCCTGCACCCGATTGGGCTGCGACGGCATCATCGCCAGCCCGCACGATGTCGGCGACATCCGCCGCCTGCCCGACGCCGACAAGCTGCTCGTCGTGACCCCGGGGGTGCGGCTGGCGGGCGCGGCGCTCGACGACCACAAGCGCGCCGGGACGCCCTCTGAGGCGATCGCGGCGGGGGCGGATTATCTCGTCGTCGGCCGGCCGATCGTGCAGGCGGCGGACC
>DATLTH010000092.1:0-3947 GCA_035533695.1 Allostellaceae bacterium
GTGAACGGGGTGTGGATCACCGGCGTGGCGCTGATGATGGTCAGCACGATCCCGACCGCATCGCTGAAGCGGATCAGGATCCCGCATCATTTGGTGATCCCGACCTTGCTCGGCATCGGCGTCGCGACGGCCTTTCTGACGACGGCGCCCTGGCCGACCCTGACGGTCGTCGGGGCGATCTATCTGGGCTCGATCCCGCTGACGATTCGCGCCGCGCACCGGCAGCGCCGTGCCTTCGAAGCAGGCCAAGGGCACCCCGCCGCCCTTGCGCCGGCATTGCCCGCCGCGGCGACGTTGCCGGTCGGCGCGGCCGGCACGCCGGCGAGCGCGTGGCGGCACTGAGCGAACGGGAGAACGCCGACGATGCACACCTTCAATCTGAAGGCCGAAGAGAAATTCGATCCCAAGAAGCACGTCGAGCGGGTGCTCGGGCGGGTCGGCGAGGGCGATGTGACCGTCGCCTGCTGGGAGCCGGGGCAGACCAGCCCCTATCACTGCCATCCGCACGCCACCGAAATCTATTTCTGCTTCGAGGGCGGCGGCACGATGAAAACGCCAGAGGGGACTGTGGCGGTGGTGCCCGGCTCGTTTGTCGTCCATCCGCCCGGCGAACTGCACGAATGGATCACCGGCCCGGCGAGGACCCTGCTGTTCCGCGTGCGCTACGGCAATGACATGGCGGGGCGGACCAAGGAATGGCCAAGCAACCCCGACTGGCATCCGCGGCCCGAGGATGCCGAATACTTCAAGGCGGGCTGATCGCACGGTTCGGGATGCCGGCGATTACCATTGATGAACGCAGAGCGCGGCACATATTCCGAAATGCGGATGGGCACTTCCGCCAGGATACCATCGTGAACCGACGCATCTTGATTGAAGTCGCCAGTCGGCCGAGCAACTTTCGTGGAAGGGACCGCTTCGGTAACAATTGGTTTGCGGAGACGCGCGCCGACGGCAGCCAAGTGTGGGTGCATGTCCGTGGCGATCAGATCACCAACGGCGGACTGAATTCCACTCCGCAAGACATGAGCCGATCAGGTATACAATGATGAGAAAAAAGATTCTCTCTCCAGAGCAGGCGTTTCGGGCCATGTTCGTCTTCTTGAATGAATATTACGATCGGACTCAGGGAACGGCCGAACTCGGGGAAGTACTGGGCGATATCCAGCTCAACGCGAATGGGTCCACGATGGACCCAGCCGCTTGGAGCGACTGGCTCTCCGCGGTTGATACCGTCTGCGCGAAATCGAAGTAGGGAAACGGACCATGAGCGACCGCGACAAGGAGGATTTCGGGTTCGCGCCCGAGCACGATGTGCCGATCCCGTATATGCAGCGCATCCGCAACTACTATCAGGCGCTCGGTTACGGCGCGCCCTATCGCTGGGCGCATTATGCCGAGGTGCCGTTCGCACCGCTGAAAAAGCCGCTTTCCGCCAGCCGGATCGGGCTGGTCACCACGGCGGCGCCCTATCAGCCCGAGAAGGGCGACCAGGGGCCGGGCGCGCCCTATAACGGCGCCGCCAAGTTCTACCGCGTCTATTCGGGCGACAGCGCCCGGGACCACGATCTGCGCATCTCGCATATCGGCTACGACCGCGCCCACACCACGGCCCTGGACCCCAATACCTGGTTCCCGCTGCCGGCATTGCGCCGAATGGCGGAGGCGGGGCGTGTCGGCGAGGTGGCGTCGCGCTTTCACGGCGCCCCGACCGATCGCAGCCACCGCGCGACCTTGGACCGGGACTGCCCGGAATTGCTGCGCCGCGTTATCGAAGACCAGGTTGACGCGGTCGTCCTCGTCGCGGTTTGACCGGTGTGCCACCAGACCGTGAGTCTGGTCGCCCGTCACCTCGAAGCCAACGGCATCCCGACCGTGATCATGGGGTGCGCCAAGGACATCGTTGAGAATGTCGGCGTGCCGCGTTTTCTGTTCAGCGATTTCCCCTTGGGCAACCCCGCCGGGCGGCCGAGCGACCCGGAGTCGCAAGCCTTCACCCTCGACCTCGCATTGCGCCTCCTGGAGGCGGCGCCGGCATCGCGCACCACGGTGCAGTCGCCCTTACGCTGGAGCCGGAACCCCGACTGGAAGCTCGACTTCTCCAACATCGACCGGCTGTCGCCCGAAGAGATCGCCCGCCGCCGCGCGGAGTTCGACCGCCAAAAGGAGATCGCCAAGGAGATCGCCAAAACCGCCCGCACCAAGCCGGAGGCAGCCGAGTGAGCGCGGCTGACGGAAGCCTTGATCCCGCCGGTTCACCCGGCGTCATCACGGCAAACTGGGAAATGAGCGCCGCCGCCGATCCCCGGCTGCGCCAGATCCACGCCTACTGGCAGTCGCGGTGCGGCGACCGCCGGATGCCGTCGCGCGCCGACATCGACCCGGTCGACGTGCCGGCGCTGCTGCCGTTCATCTTCCTGGTGGACGTGCTGAGCGACCCGAGAGATTTCCGCTTTCGCCTGACCGGCACGCATTTTCGCGATTTCAGCGGCCTCGAACTTACCGGATTACGGATCGGCGAGGCGTTTCCACCGGAATTCGCCGCAGAGGTCCACCACCACTGGAGCAGTTGTGTCGATCGCGGGTTGCCGGCGGTCGGGTCCGGCAGGCTCTGGCTGCCGGGCCGGGACCATGTTGGCTGGGAAGGCGTCATCCTTCCGCTGTCGCCCGACGGCGCAAGCGCGAACATGCTGCTGGGAGGCGTGATCTTCACGCTGTGACCGGAGTGGGTTAGCGTGGCGCCCTGACCGGCAGATATGAGGAGCCCGCGATGCCCCACCTGACCACCGACGACGGCGTCCGCCTCTATTACGAGGAGGCCGGGTCCGGCCACCCGATCGTCTTCGTCCACGAATTCGCCGACGATTACCGCGGCTACGAGGCGCAGCTCAGGTTTTTCTCGCGGCGCTACCGCGTTGTCGCGTTCAACGCCCGCGGCTACCCGCCCTCCGATGTTCCCGAGGATTGGCACCAGTATTCGCAGGAGCGGGCGCGCGACGACATCCGCGACGTGCTCGACGGCCTCCAAATCCAGAAGGCGCATGTCGTCGGCATCTCGATGGGCGGGTTTGCCGTATTGCATTTCGGCCTCACCTATCCCGAGCGCGCCAGCGCCCTCGTCGTCGCCGGCTGCGGCTACGGCGCTCAGCCCGAGAAGCGAACGCAATTCCACGACGAGACGACCCGCACCGCGGCGCAGATCGAAAGCCTCGGCATGGAAGAGGTCAGCAAGACCTACGGCACGGGCCCCACCCGCGTCCAGTACCAGAACAAGGACCCGCGCGGCTTTGCCGAGTTCCTCGACCATCTTGGCGGGCATTCGACGCGGGGGTCCGCCAACACGATGCGCGGCGTCCAGGCGCGCCGCCCCTCGCTCTATGACTTGACCGACCAGATGAAAAAGCTCGACGTGCCGACCCTCATCGCCACCGGCGACGAGGACGACCCCTGCCTCGAACCCGGCATCCTGATGAAGCGCACGATCCCCTCAGCGGCGCTCGTCGTCTTCCCCAATACCGGGCACGGCCTCAACCTCGAAGAGCCCGGCCTCTTCAACCAGACCCTCGCCGATTTCTTCCACCAAGTGGAATCGGGCCGCTGGCCCCGCCGCGACCCCCGCTCGGTGACGGGCTCGATCTTGGGGATGTGAGGACATGGGCGGGCGCCCGGCCGGCAACCGCCCGCCCCACCCACTTGCGTAGACGTATATTATAGCGATATACGTGTATGATCGATTGGGCGCGGATCGAGGGGTTTGATTGGGACGAAGGCAACGATCGCAAGAGCGCCGATAAGCACGGCGTCAGCCAGGCCGAGGCGGAGCAGGTTTTCTTCAATGAGCCGCTCTTGGTCGCGCAGGACGCAACGCACAGCACTCGCGAGGCCCGCTTGCACGGCTTGGGCCGCACCGATGCGGGCCGCCTTCTCCACGTCACGTTCACCCTGCG
>DATLTH010000093.1:0-5160 GCA_035533695.1 Allostellaceae bacterium
GCCGGCGCGCGCAAGGTCGTCTGCTTCACCGGCGACGGCGGCTTCTATTACCACCTCGCCGAGCTGGAGACGGCGCGCCGCTGCGGCATCGCGGTCACCGTCGTTGTCAACAACAACTCCGGGTTCGGTCAGAACCTGACCGGGGTGCACCGGATCGCCGGCAACCGGCCCGGCCGCGGCGAGGAGCTGATCCGCTTTGGTCCGACCAATTTCGCGACCGTGGCGGCGAGCTTCGGAGTGCGCGGCATCCGCGTCGAGCAGCCGCAACAACTCGCCGCGGCATTGCGCGACGCGCTGGCCGCTGACGAGCCCGTCGTCGTCGATGTCGTCACCGATCTGGAGCCGCGCGCTCCTGAGCCGTGGGTGCCGCCGGCCTGAGCAAATCGCCGGTCAGCCGTCGACCCGCTCGTTTCGCCGTTCTCGGACGCCGGCGGGCAACCGGTCGCGCCGGGGGTTTCGGTCGGCAATTTTGCTGTTGGCCAGCAGATAGGTCGCCTTGTTGGTCGCGATGTTGAAGTCGGGAAGGCCGCTTCGCGGGCGGAATTGGCGGCTCGCGAGCAGCCGCTCCGCCAATTCGAGGTGATTGCCGATATCGAAAAACTCGACGGCATCCCGGTGATATTCGGCAAACTCGAGGAACGTATGGGTGCGTGACGCGATGATCCGGCAGCCGAGTTCCAGCGCCTGCGAAATCGGTCCGGACGACGATTGGCCGACTTCGAGATACGGAAAGACGACCGAGTCGCAAATCGCCATTCCGCTGAGAAAGTCGGGTTCGGCGAGCGCTCCCATGAAATGAATGCGGGCCGAGAGGTCGCGCGGGTGCGTCCCCGTCAGCGCGCCAAGCGACTCTTCGGCCGACAAGACCAGCTGCGGCAGGTTGTGCGCTTCGTTCGCGCGGAGCCGGTCGTAGAGCGTCGTGTCGACATAGGCCTGGTCGAACAGTGACGAGATGTAGGGGTGTCGCGGCTGGCGCGCCTTGATGTGCTGCGGGTGAACACCCCCGAAGATCAGCAGGTGATGGTTGTCAGGCAGGTGATGCAGTGCCTGCACCGCGGTCCCGATACCTTTGTATTCATTCAAGAAGCCGAATACGCCGATCAATACGGCGTCGCTCGGGAGGTCATCGAGCATCGCGAAATGCTGGCGTGAGGCGCCGCGCTGGATCGCCTCGATCTCCTCCGCCCCGAGGTAGGCCAGCGGATGGTCGAACACCTGCCTCACCCCGTAGAGGTAGCTGACGTCGAAGAAGTCGCGCCGATTGTGAACGATCGCGCTGACTGGCTTGTGGCGCTGGAGGCGTCGCAGATGCCGCGCCACCCCGTTGGACAGCAGGTGGGCGCGGCGAAACTCGCTTTCGAGGCGGGCGGCGGTCTGGAACCGGAGCGTCGCGAGCGCCTTGGCAAAGCCTGCCGTATCGAACGCCGGCGGCGTCATCAGAGAGTGGAAGGTGACCGACAGCCGCGGTGCCGCCGCGGTCAGCCAGCAGAAGCGCCGATAAACGTCGCGGCCGTTGCTGCCCAATGTACCGTATTCGAGCTGCAGGTTGACGACGTCAAACCGCCGGATCGCCTGGCAGATTTCCTTGACGTGGCGGTCGGCCAGCGTGCGGACGCGGCGATGCCGGCTGCGCATCAGATACTGGTTGAGGTCGAACACCGTGATGTCGAAATCGTCCTCAAGCTGCCGTCGCAATGCGGCGGAGTAGGCGGCGATCCCGCACAGCTTGCTGCTGGTCGAGACGATCGCAAGACGTTCCTTGCGCGATGGCGGCGGCGCATCCCGGCTGGGTCGGTCCAAATTCAGCGAGGCGGGGGTACGGAACGCAAGCATCGCCATTGGTGCCTCCCTGAGAAGATGCGGGCGTCGGCTACTCATCGGTCACGCCAGGTGATCGCGGATCGACTGCGCGGCGAGGCTGCCGATGCCCCAGAGCGCAAACGCGATCAGCGCCACCGTGCCGAGCGCGCGCCAGCGCCGCGGATAGAGCGCCTGCTCGGGCCGGCTCGGCGGGATGAAACTGGCGATGAACACGTGCTGTCGATCGGCGTTGGCGCGCGCCTCGTCGAGACTCTGCAAGGCGTGCTGGTAGGCGGCCTCGGCGAATTTCCGTTCGGCGTCGAGCTGCTCATACGAGCCCAGGACGTGCGAGAGCGCGTCGGGGTGCGCCTTGTTCGGATCGGTGATTTCGCGGGCGAGAGAGCGCTGCTGGATCTCGAGCGAGCGAATGCGCGCCCGCAGCACTTTGACGGTCGGGGCGTCGTCGTGCATGTACGCTTTCAATGTCGCAAGCTTGGCATTGGCGCTGATCAACTCCTGGCGCAGCCGGGTCGCGAGCGCCCCGGTGGCCTCGGCGGTTCTCGCCGGGTCGATCAATCCCTCCCGGTCGCGCAACGCGCTGATCTCGCCAAGCACGGATTTGAGCCGGGTTTCCGCTTGCGACAGATCGGCCCGCGCGTGAAGCAGCCTGTCGCGCCTTGCCCGCAATGACAAATCGTTGACCAGTTTTTCGCAGGAAGCGACGACCGCTTGCGCCAGGCGCAGCGCGTCATCGCGCGCAAAGGCGCGGACCTTCACCGTGACGGTGCCGTCGGCCGGATCGTAGAACGGGTCCACCTGGTTCTTCCAGTAGCGCACGACCTCCTCGATCGGGGCGGCGGGCGGCAGCCGCGCCCACCAATCGGCCGACGGCGGCGAGAACAAGCGGCGGACGTCGAGCGAGCCGTCGATCTGATCGATGATCGCCCGGCTCGCGATGTACTGAACGAGAACCTGCGATTCGAGCGTTGCCGGTGACGCCGGTGCGGCCCCCGCCAGCAGCGACAGCGTTTCGACGCGCGGCATCTCGGCGGTCGTCAGCGTAAAACGGAACTCGGCGACGTACTGGTCGGCGGCGATGGCAAAGTAATAGGCGGCCGCAATGGCTGTCGGGATCAGGACCAGCAAAACGAACGATACGACGTGCAATGACGGCCGCACCGGCAGCCGCACCGGCAGCCGCCTGGGGCGCTCGGACCGATCCAGCCGCCGATCGCTAAGGCCGATCAATTCCCGCTGCCCGCCGGCGGGAGCGGGTGGAGCGGCGTCCGCCGGCACCAGAGCCGACACCGGAGGTTGAGGCGCGGTTTGCGGCGCTGTTTCGCCGATCGCCGTGGCGCGCATCAGTTCGTCCCCGCGGCATATGACAGCGGCTCGACGAGCATCTGCCGGTAGCGCTCGAACGCGCTTGTCACGTCGTCGAACAGTTGCAGCCGGCCGCCGGCCAGAATGGCGCCGCGGTCGCAATACTGGCGGATCGTATGGCTGTTGTGCGTCGCCAGGATGATGTCGGAACGGCGCAGTCTCTCGCGAAACGCGAGGGCGCATTTGCGGCGAAACCGCTCGTCGCCGACCTCGGTGATTTCGTCGATCAGGTAGACATCGAAGTCGATCGCCAGGCAGGTGCCGAAAGCGAGCCGCGCCCGCATTCCGGCGGAATAGGTGTTGACCGGCATGGCAAAGTATTCGCCGAGTTCGGCAAACTCTTCGACAAAGCGGATCGTCGGTCCGACCGCAGCGCCATAGACCCGAGCGACAAACGCGACGTTCTCGCGGCCGGCCAGCGCGCCGTGGAACGTGCCGTCGAACCCGAGCGGAAACGATACCCGGGCATGGCGGCGGATGACGCCGCGGTCGGGCAGCTCCGATCCCGCCAGCAGGCGGATCAGGGTCGACTTGCCGGCGCCGTTGGCGCCGAGAATGCCGACATTGTGTCCAGGCGTGAAGGCGGCGCTGGCATCGTCCAGGACGATTTTGCGGCCGGCGGCCGTGGCATAGGCTTTCGCGACCCGTTCAAGCGCGATCACAGCGGCACGCTCAGCCGGCGCCGCAGCCCGCGTTCGAGCCCGAGCCCGATCAGCAACGCCACGATCGCGAGGACGACGAGGTAGGAGCGATCCAGCCAGTGCGGCTGGTAGCTTGCGAAAAACCCGGCGCGGAACCAATCGATCGCCTGCAGAAGCGGGTTCCACGCCAGGGCATCGCGGGCCCAGTCCGGCATCATCCCGGGGACGTAAAAGATGCCGGAGACGAAATAGAGGACACGGGTCAGCTGGCTGTAGGCCTTTTCCCACGAGCGCCAGAAAACCGTCACCACGGCGTTGACGTAGCCCAACCCAACGCCGAATGCCGCCATCGCCAGCAAGGCCATCGCCGGGCCCCAGAAATCGTCGGGCAATGCCGCCAGTCCGATCGCGCCGAAGCCGGCGAGCAGGATCACCGCGACAACCACGTCGGTCATGATTTCTAAGAGGCCGCGCGCCGCGACCACGTCGAACGTGGTGACCGGCGGGAGCTGCAATACCGGGCGGTTGCCGGTAATGGCGTGGCTCATCCCGCTGCTGGTGTGGACGAACATGTGATAGGGAATGAGGCCGGTATAATAGAAAATGAAGAAATGCTTGCCGATCGGCGGCTGACCGTGCATCAGCACCGAGAACATCACCGACAAGAGCGCGATGTGCAGGATGGGCTCGACGAGCGCCCACCCGTAGCCGAGCTTCAAATCGGCAAACCTTGTCCGCGTCTCGCGAATGATCAGGGCGCCGATGACCCGGCGCTGACTGCGCCACCGATCGAACCATCCGAGCGGCGGCCGCATCGGCCGCTGCGCCCTTTCGCTGCCGTCATGCAGGACCAGGTATTCGCCGTCGATCGTCTCCAGCCGGTGCGCCAGCAGGTGCAGCATCGCCGCCGCAGCCGGCTGGTCGTCGGGAAAGCGGCGAAGCAGATCGCCACCGATTGCGGTCGCCTCGCTGACCAGCCCGGCGGCGAGATAGAAGCTTAACTGCGCGCGCTTGATCTCGCCATTCGCCGGATCGAGCTGCGCCGCCCGATCGAGCGATCGTGCGGCGCCGGAGGTATCGCCAATTCGCCACAGCAGCTGGCCGCGATGGACATGATATTCGGCGTCGTCGGGAGCGATCGCGAGCGCGCGGTCGACCGCGGCGAGCGCCGCCTCCGGCCTCCCGCGCAGCATCTCCGCCGCGGAGAGCACCCGGAAGAGGCGTGCGTCGGCGGCATTAGCGGCGGCGGCACACAGCAATTCGGCGGCGGCGTTCACCCGGCCGCAACGCATCAGCAGTTCCGCCGCGTCAACGGCAACACCGCTGTCGTCCGGCA
>DATLTH010000094.1:0-5202 GCA_035533695.1 Allostellaceae bacterium
TGGAGCGGCTGTGGGCCAGGTACAACGTGCCGTTCCCATTGGGCGCCTCACTGCCCAAGGAATGGGACGCGTTGCAGGCGCACGGCCACGCGATCGCCGGCACCCCGTCGCAGGTGCGCGACTACATCGCCCAATGCACCGACGCTTCGCACGCGACCTATTTCGTCTGCGACTTCGCCTTCGGCCACATCAGCCGCGACGACGCCCTGCGCTCGACCGAGTTGTTCGCCAGCGAGGTGATGCCGGCGTTTGGCTGAGGCTGTAGGGCGGGTAGAGCGCAGACAAGCCCATCGCGGTTGTCACCGAAAAAGCCGCTTTGGGAGGCCCGACTGACGGATCATAGATGCAAGGGTTCTGGGTAGAATATCATCGCTCGCCCGATGATAGGCGACCGTAATCAACTCAGTCCGCCCACGCACGACGCCCTCATATCGACGGTGGCTACCGTCAGTACGCGTCAGACCAAAGCCGTGCTGCTCAATTATTGCGATGAATTCTCTGAATTTCACGCAGCACAGGGTAGCGTGTACCCGTGCCTCTCGTCATCATCTCCACCACGTGAATGGAGAGCCGTCCGGATCAATCCGACCAGGAATGCTATCCTCGACCCGATCGGTGCGCGTCGGTTGAACAGACGCGTGCGGTCAGGCTCGGGGAGCTCCCGGACGCGACCCACATAGTCGCGCACAGCCACATTCAGGGCGTGATAAACCTCCTCGAACGAGTCTCCTTGCACGGCTAAATCGAAATCAACGCAAAACGCCTCCCATTTTCCGTGCTGGCGCTGCGCGTAGCACCTTAGCAACCTGCGCATCTTCGTATGCCTCGCCGCGAAACAAATCACGCGGCCTCTGAAATACCGGCAGGTGGTAAAATTTTCGAACCAAAAATCCGATTATCGATAGGTGGAAGCATCTAGCGCTGAGCTGAGCCAATAACAAGCGAGCCCGATCAAAAAATCCGAATTTCCCGTCCTGCGCCGGCCCCGCACCGGCGGAGCCCGCCCGTAGGGTGGGTTGAGCGGAGCGAAGCCCACCGGATGCCCCGGCTGCCGTCGATTTGGTGGGCTTCGCGTTTGCTCAGCCCACCCTACGATTTGGCCTTCAGGTCGTCGACCGCCGGTCAGCAATGCGGCTTGCTCAGCGGCTCGATATCGTCGAGCGTGGCGTGGATCGCGTAATCGCCGTAGTCGATCACCATGTCGCGCGAGACGCCGTTGTCGAGCAACAGCATGCCGAGCTCGTAATCGGGTGTTTCCAGCTTCTGATCGGCCGGAAAGAACGCCAGTCGCACGCGCCAGCCGGGGCGGTTCAAGAGCGGGCTTTTCTTTGCCGCCGCGGCGTCGGGCTCGACTTTGGGGCCGATCACCGCGGAGACCAGCACCGCGTTATCCGGCGTGGCGCCGTCGAAGACCTGTTTCGCGATGAAATTCGCGCCGCTCTTCGCCTTGTCGATCAGCAAGATCGTATGGGCGCTCGGAAACAATGCCCCGGCCGGCAATTTGAAGCTCTTGCCCGCCGGCTTCTCGAAATCGGCGGTGCCGCCCTTGCCGGGCCCGTCGAGCTTGGCGACGCCGCGGATCTCATCGTCCTCGACGCCGTTGCGGGTCTCCTTCTGATTGAAGCGATAGCGCAGCCCGTCCTTCGATTCCCAGGTCACGAAATTCGACGCGATGCTGACATCATCCGATTCGGCATAGCCCATCTTGAGCCGATACCGCTGCTCGACGGTCCAGCCGTTGCAGGTTTCGCCCCATTGATAGGCCATCGTCCCATTGGCCCCGGTGACGCCGGCATCGCCGCTGACCCGGCTCAACGTCATTGTGTAGAGCGCGCGATGCGGCATGATTTCGGCCGCGCCGGCCGCACCGGCGAACAAGACGGCCATCACGGCGGCGACGGCTCCGCCGATGCCGACAAAGCGGCGTATGATCACAGACAAACTCCCGGGCCGGCCATCCGCCATCTATGACGCCAAGCCGCAGGCGCGGCAAGCCGCATGGCCGCGGATGCCCGCGGACGAGGTGCCCGCGAGGATTCGCGCAAAGGTCTTGCGCAGACGGCGGCCTGCCGCTAGCGTAACGCCATGGTAAGCAACGCTCGCCAGTCCACGCGATTTTGGTACCGCCGGTATATGACGGCGGCCTAGGATCGCGCGTTCGCGTTTGTCCCGAAGCCGCCCCAGCAAGGCGGCTTTCGTGTTTTATGATGATCTTGATGCGAAATTCGTCTTTGGTGGAGCGGCCTCCAACCTGGAGGTTCGTCATGCCGAAATCGATGCCCGAAACCCGACCGATGCAGCGGGGACGACGGTGATGTCAGAACAATGGACGCCCCAAAGCTGGCGCGGCCTGCCGATCCGGCAGGTCCCCGGCTATGCCGACGAAGCCGCACTCGGGCGCGTCGAGCAGACATTGCACACCTACCCGCCGCTGGTGTTTGCCGGCGAAGCCCGGCGCCTCAAGGACCGGCTCGCCGACGTCGCCGCCGGCAAGGCGTTCCTGCTGCAGGGCGGCGACTGCGCCGAAAGCTTTGCCGAGTTCCATCCCAACAACATCCGCGACACCTTCAAGGTGTTGTTGCAGATGGCGGTGGTGCTGACCTTCGGGGCCGCCTGCCCGGTCGTCAAGCTCGGCCGATTGGCCGGCCAGTTCGCCAAGCCGCGCTCCTCGGAGACCGAGACGCAGAACGGCGTCACGCTGCCCTCCTATCGCGGCGACATCATCAACGGCCTCGACTTCGACGCCTCGGCACGCTAGCCCGACCCGCAGCGCATGATCCAGGCCTACAGCCAGTCGGCCGCGACCTTGAACCTGCTGCGCGCCTTCGCCCAGGGCGGCTATGCCGACCTGCACCGGGTCCATGCCTGGAACCAGGATTTCGTCGCCGACTCGCCGCAGGGCGAACGGTATCGGGCATTGGCCGACCGGCTGACCGAGACGCTCGATTTCATGGCGGCATGCGGCCTCAACTCCGACACGACGCCGCAGATCCGCGAGACCGAGCTCTACACCTCGCACGAGGCGCTGTTTCTCGCCTACGAGGAGGCCCTGACCCGCGTCGATTCGACGACCGGCGAGTGGTACGACTGCTCGGCCCATCTGGTCTGGCTCGGCGACCGCACAAAGCAGCTCGACGGCGCCCATGTCGAGTTCCTCTCCGGCATCAAGAACCCGATCGGGATGAAATGCGGACCGACGACCGAACCTGACGACGTGCTGCGGCTGATCGACAAGCTCAATCCGAAGAACGAGCCGGGACGCCTCACCCTGATCACCCGGATGGGCGCCGACAAGGTCGAAGCGAAGCTGCCGCCGGTCATCCGCGCCGTCAGGCGCGAGGGGGCTCAAGTGGTGTGGTGCATCGACCCGATGCACGGCAACACGATCACCTCGTCGAACGGCTACAAGACGCGCCTGTTCGACCGCATCCTCGACGAATTGCACGGCGCCTTTGCCGTCCACCTCGCCGAAGGGAGCTATGCCGGCGGGGTGCATTTCGAATTGACCGGGCAGAACGTCACCGAGTGCGTCGGCGGCGCCCACAAGGTCAGCGAACAGGGCCTTGCCGCCAACTACCTGACGCATTGCGACCCCCGGCTCAACGCCAGCCAGGCGATCGAGCTCGCCTTCGAGGTCGCCGGGGCGCTGAAGCGCGAGCGCCAGGGCCGGGCCAACGGCCACGGCATCGGCAGCGCCAGCCGGCTCGCCGCGGCGAAGTAGCAACGGCGCGGTGTTCCTCCCCCGCGATGCGGGGGAGGTGGCGAGCGTAGCGAGCCGGAGGGGGCAGAATGGCGATAGCCCGCCGTCCGCCCGCACCCCCTCCACCATGCTGCGCATGGTCCCCCTCCCCCGCTGCGCGGAGGAGGAGCGCACACGCCGGAGATTGCTTCGCTGCGCTCGCAATGACAGCATATTCTTATGGATGACGACTTGGCGGCGCGCACCGACAGCTATTTTCTGAAGACGAAGGCGATCGTCGGCCGGTTCGGCGATCGCGAAGCGACTTACGCCGTGTTCATGCGCCGGCCGGTCGTCTGCGCGCCGCGCTTTGCGCTGCAATTCCTGGAAGCGATGGCGGCCGCCCGCAACACGATATTCGGCATCGAACTGAACCATCCCGAGGCGGCCTGGGTCGGCGCCGGGGAGCCGCTGCTCTACGTCACCGGCCCGCTCTATCATCTCGTCGATCTCGAAACCGTGCTGCTGCAAAAGCTCGGGCCGGCCTGCGTCGCCGCCTACAATGCCTCGGCGATGTGCGCCGATCTGCCCAAGGTGGCGTTCCTCGCGATGGACGCGCGGCACTGCGCCGGCGCCGAGATGGCCGAGATGATGGCCTATGCCGCGTCGGTCGGCTCGGCCCACGCGCGGCGCGTCACCGACGCGGTCGGGTTTGTCGGCTGCGCCACCGCGGCGACGGCGGCTTTTTTTGGCCGCGAGACCGGCATGGGGACGATGCCGCACGCCCTCATTGGCTATGCCGGGTCGACGGTGCGCGCCGCCGAAATGTTCCACCAAACCTTTCCCGACGAGCCGCTGACCGTGCTGGTCGATTATTTCGGGCAAGAGACCAGTGATGCGGTCGCGGTCTGCCGCCGCTTCCCCGACCTCGCGGCCTCCGGCCGCCTGGCGTTTCGCATGGATACACCGGGCGGGCGCTATTGCGAGGGGCTCGACCTTGCCCGCTCCTACGCGGCGCTCGAACATCATGCCCCGCAGTCGATCCGCGGCTATCGCACCGAAGCGGAATTGCGCTGCCTCGTCGGCACCGGAGTGTCCGCCGCGGCATTGTGGACCCTGCGCCAGGTGTTGAATGAGGCGGGTTTCCCCGATGCCAGGATCGTCGCGAGCTCCGGGTTCGGGCCGGAGAAATGCCGCATGATGGCGGTGGCCAACGCGCCGATCGACGTGATCGGCACCGGCTCCTACCTGCCCGAATTGTGGAGCGAGACCTACGCCACCGCCGACATCATCGCCTATGACGGCAAGCCGATGGTCAAGGCCGGGCGCGAGTTTCTGCTGCGCAAGCGCTAGTACCCGGCATCAATGAACCGCATCACGTTCCACAGTTCCTCCCCCGTTTACGGGGGAGGTGGCGAGCGCAGCGAGCCGGAGGGGGCGCCCTCGCGAATGCCCCCTCCGCCACGCCCCTCCACCATGCTGCGCATAGTCCCCCCTCCCCCGCCTCGCGGGGGAGGAACCGG
>DATLTH010000095.1:0-6009 GCA_035533695.1 Allostellaceae bacterium
TAGGCGACCTGGATCGTGCAGCGCTCCGCCAGCCCGGCGGCGACGACGTTCTTGGCCAGATAACGAGCCGCATAGGCGGCCGAGCGATCGACCTTGGTCGGGTCCTTGCCGGAAAAGGCGCCGCCGCCATGCGGTGCGGCGCCGCCATAGGTATCGACGATGATCTTGCGCCCGGTCAGGCCGCAATCGCCGTCCGGGCCGCCGATGACAAACCGCCCGGTCGGATTGACGTAGAAATGCGCCTCGTCGCACATCCACCCTTGGGGCAGCACGTTGACGACGTGGGGGCGGACGATCTCGCGCACCTCCTCCTGGCCGATCTCCGGCGCATGCTGGGTGGAGATCAGCACGGCGCGCGCCCCGACCGGCTTGCCGCCGACATATTGCAGCGTCACTTGGCTCTTGGCGTCGGGCCCGAGCAGCGGGGCCGCCCCCGAATGCCGCGCCTCGGCGAGCGAGCGCAGGATGGCATGCGCATAAAAGATCGGCGCCGGCATCAATTCGGGGGTTTCGGTGCACGCATAGCCGAACATCATGCCCTGGTCGCCCGCGCCCTCGTCCTTGTTGCCGGCGGCGTCAACACCCTGCGCGATATCGGTCGACTGGCCGTGGATCAGGCAGTCGATATGGGCGCGCTGCCAGTGGAAGCCCTCCTGCTCGTAGCCGATGTCGCGCACCGCGTGCCGCGCCACCTCGATCAGCCGCTCTTTCGTGATCGAGGCGGGACCGCGCACCTCGCCGGCGAGCACGACATGATTGGTCGTCGCCAGGGTCTCGACGCCGCAACGCGCCTGCGGCTCGGCCGCGATAAACGTATCGACGATCGCGTCGGAGATGCGGTCGCAGACCTTGTCGGGGTGCCCTTCCGACACCGATTCGCTTGTAAAAACAAAATCGTGCTGCGGCAAAGGACCATCTCCCTTCGATCGGCTTTACGCTCTATGCGTGGTGCTTTCGCTGAAGACCGAGGGCACTGACGCCTGGGCTCCGGCGGCATTTTGTCGGTTGCCCGCGCGAAGGCGTCAAGTAGGTTCTTGACCGCCCACCCGTTTTAACGACCGTCGCCGGCCTCGCGTCGGGACCGGCTCGCCCCCCGACGCCAGCGTCCTCGCCAGTTCGAACAGGCGGCGGCGCACCGCGGCATCTTCGATCGCGTAATAAGCTTCGACGAGTTCGACGGTTTCGAGTTTGCGCAGCGGATCGGATTCGAAGGCTTCGGCCGGCGGTTCGGCAAAGCCCCCGGGAATTGCCGGCGCGCGCACCGGATCCACATCGTCGAAAAAGAACGACACCGGGACATCCAGGACGCGGCTCAGCTCATGCAGCCGGCTGGCGCCGATACGGTTGGCGCCGCGCTCGTATTTCTGAACCTGCTGAAACGTCAGACCGATCGCCTCGCCGAGCCTCTCTTGGCTCAGCCCGAGCATGCTGCGCCGCAGCCGGACGCGGGACCCAACCTGGACATCGATCGGGTTCGGCGTCTCTGACTTGCGGCGCCCCGGGCCGGGCCGCTCGATCTGTCGTGAAATGGCCATCTACGCTCGCGCGCCGCTTTTGAGGTGCGCGTCATACCTCATACGTTAGTATGCGGTCAACACTCGGCCGCAACTCTCGATAGGCGAGTTTCGCCTCTATAGGGGCCGGTGCGGGCGGGACTAACGGCGGCGCGGCAGCAGCGGAACCAGGCCCAGAAGCAGCATCGCGGCGAACAGCCAGTCGCCGCCCGCCTCGTAAAGCGTCGGAGCGGCAGGCGCGGGCAGCGCGATATCGGCATAGGTGATGTCGTCGAGCCCGGTCCGCGCCACGATGCGGCCGGCCGGGTCGATGACGCCGCTGATGCCGTTATTAGCGACCCGAACCAGCGGCAGTCCCTCCTCGACCGCGCGGGTCCGGGCGATCGCGAAATGCTGGTAGGGACCCGAGCTGCGGCCGTACCAGGCATCGTTGGTGGCGTTGAGGATCCAGGCCGGGCGCGCCTTGGCGTCGATGACGGCGCCCGGGAAGATCGCCTCGTAGCAGATGATCGGCGAGAACGGCGGCAACCCCGCCAGAGCGATCGTCCGCGGTCCCGGTCCGGCGCTCAAATCGATGCTGCCGGGGGTGATCTTGTGCAACGGCAGCACATCGCCGAACGGTACGTATTCGCCGAACGGCACGAGATGCGCCTTGTCGTAGCGGGCCCGTATCGCGCCGCTCGGGTCGATCGCCTCGATGCTGTTCCACACCTGCGTCGGCCGAACGGAAGGCGGGGTCGCGCGCAACGCCCCGGTGATCACATAGCCGCCCTTGGGCGCAATCGCCGCAATTGCCGTGCGGTGCGGCGCGTCGCGTCCGAGCAGAAACGGCGCGGCCGCCTCGGGCCACAGGATCGCGGCAAGCGGATGCGCGGAGCGAGCGGTGCTCAGCTTGATCAGCCGCTCAAAATTGCCTTCGGCCGCCGCCGGGTCCCATTTCAGCGTCTCGGGGATCGAGGGCTGGACCAGACGCAGCCAAATCCCGGTGGCCTCGGGCGGCAGCAGCGCAAGCCGTATCGCACCGGCGGCCGCCGGCACCAGGATCAACAGCGCGGCAGCAAAGGCCGGAGCGATCCGCCGCACCCGCGGCAGCGGCATCAGCGATGCGGCGCCGAGCAATGCCAACAAGGCGGCAGCCAGCACCGTGATGAAGCTCAGACCGTAGATGCCGACCCAGGCGACGCTCTGCAACATCGCCAGCGACCCCGGGAAGGCGCCCGACCAGGCGTAGCCGACCAGGTTCCACGGCAGCCCGGTCAGGAAATGCCCGCGCGCCCACTCGGCGGCGCTCCATGCCACGGCAAACAGACAGACCCGGGCGCCAGCCGACAGACGCAGCCGGCTCGCGGCGACGCCGGTCAGCCCAAGCGCAGCGGCGGGGTAGAACGCCAGCGCCGCGGGCAGGCCCAACACGGCGAACGGCAAGGCCCACCAGAAGCGGTCGATGTCGACAAACAATGCCGCGGCGACCCAATAAAGCCCGGCGACAAAAAATCCGAGGCCGAAGACATAGCCGAGGCGCGCCGACGCCCACGGTCCGGCGCTGCCCTCATCGAGCCAGAGGAGGCCCGGAAAGACGAGGAAAACCAGCGGACTGAGGTCGAACGGCGGCAGCGCGCCGGCGAGCAAGATGCCGAGCAGCAGGGCCAGTCCATAGCGCCGCCAGCCGCTCAGCGCGGCGAGTTCCTGCGCGAGGCGGCACAGCAGCGTCTCGGTGCGGGCGCCGGGGTGAGCGCGCAACACCGCGCCCTCAGGCATTCGCCACCCCTTTGCCGCCCGCTCCGGCCGGATGCACGCGCACGCGCAGCCGCTTCACCCGGCGCGGATCGGCGTCGAGCACCTCGAACTCGATCCCGCCCGGATGAAGGATAACCTCGCCGCGCTTCGGGACCCTGCCGGCCAGCGTGAAGACGAGGCCGCCCAGCGTATCGACCGCCTCCTCATCGCCGGCCGGACGCAGCCGAAGCCCCTGCTGTTCCTCGAGCGCCTCAATCGGCAGCCGCGCGTCGGCGATGATGCTGCCGTCGGGCCGCTCGATCAGCGTCGGCGCTTCGGCAACGTCATCGTGCTCGTCCTCGATCTCGCCGACGATCTCCTCGATCAGATCCTCGATCGTCACCAGGCCGTCGATGCCGCCGAACTCGTCGACCACCATGGCAATGTGGGTGCGCGCCTGGCGCATCTGGACGAGCAGGTCGAGGATCGGCAATGAGGGGGCGACAAACAGAACCTTGCGCAGCAGGCGTTCGAGCTTGGCCGAGCGGCGGTCGGCGACCGGCGCCAGCACATCCTTGACATGGACGAAGCCGATCACGTCGTCGAGCGTCTCGCGATACACCGGCACCCGCGAATGGCCCTGCTCGACCATGCATTTGACGACTTCGGCAAAGGGCTGTGCGGCGTCGAGCGCGACGATATCGCCGCGCGGCACCATGACATCGGCGGCGTTGCGGTCGTGAACCTTGAGGATATTGCCGATCAGAAAACGTTCCTGCGGGGTGATCGGGCTGACCCCGTCGAGCGCCGCGGCGGCGATCAGCGCATCCATCGTCTCGCTCGCTCCGCGCGGCCGCCGTGGCCGGCGCAGCCGGCGCAGCAAGGTGCGCAGACGCGACGGCGACCCTGCGCCATTCCCGCTCAGGCTATCCGCAAGCTGGCCGCCATCAGGGGGCGGCTTGGCGTCGCTCATCGATCAAAGAAGTCCGCGTTCACAAGTCACATGGTATCGCGATAGGGGTCCGGCACCCCCAGAGGGGCCAAGATCTCGGCCTCGCGCGCTTCCATCAGCGCGGCCTCAGGTTCGCTCTGATGGTCGAAGCCGAGCAGATGCAATACCCCATGCACGACCAGATGCACGAGATGGTCGGCGAGCTTTTTGTCCTGCTCCGCCGCTTCGCGCGCGACCGTTTCGAAGGCGAGGACGACGTCGCCGAGCAGCACCGGCATGCCCGCCGGTGTCGGCGCCACCGCGTCGGCGAGCGGGAAGGCCAGCACGTTGGTCGGCATGTCCTTGCTGCGCCAGATGCGGTTGAGCCGGCGCTGCCCGGCGTCGTCGCCGAGGGTCACGTCGACGACGACCGACGCCCCATCGCCACGGCAAGCGGCGCCGGCCAGGGCTGCGCGTACCGCCGCCTCGGCGAGCGCCGGGGCATCCGGGCAGGCGGCGAGCCAGGCGTCGCAAACAACGGAGACCTCGACCGCTACGGTCTGGCTCATCTCACCCCGGCATCTCACCCCGGCTCCTCGTCGCCGCGCGCGGCGCGGTCGCGCGCCTCGTAGGCGCCGACAATGCGCGCGACCAGCGCATGGCGCATCACGTCCCGCTCGGTGAAGCGCACGGTCACGATATCGTCGACGCCGCGCAGCGCTTCGAGCGCGTCGGCGAGGCCCGAGCGGCTGCCGATCGGCAGATCGACCTGGGTCGGGTCGCCGGTGACAACCATACGCGAGGCTTCGCCGAGCCGGGTCAAGAACATCTTCATCTGCACCGGCGTCGTGTTCTGCGCCTCGTCCAAGATGACGAAGGCGTGCGCCAAGGTGCGGCCGCGCATGAAGGCGAGCGGCGCCACCTCGATCTCGCCGCTGCCGAGGCGCTTCGCCAATTGGTCGGCGGGCAGCATGTCGTTCAGCGCATCGAAGATCGGCCGCAGATAGGGATCGACCTTCTCACGCAGATCGCCGGGCAGGAAGCCCAATCGCTCGCCCGCCTCCACCGCCGGCCGCGACAGGATGATCCGCTCGACCTTGCCGGACATCAAGAGGTCGATGGCGGCGGCGACCGCGAGGTAGGTCTTGCCGGTGCCGGCGGGGCCGAGCGCGAACACCAGCTCATGCTCGCGCATCGCCGTGACGTAAGCGCCCTGGGCGGCGGAGCGCGGCGCGATGCGCCGCTTCCGGGTGCGAAACCCGGCATCCTCGCGCCACAGGCTGAGGTTCTTGTCGTCGAGCTCGGCCTGCGCCAGCCGCAACGCGCCCTCGACCGCCGCGATGTCGATCTCGTGCCCGCGCGTCAGCCGCTCGTAAAGCCGCGACAACGTGAGCCGGGCGACTTCGGTCGCCGAGGCCGGCCCGGCGATCGACAAGAGATTGCCGCGCGGCAACAGCGACACGCCCAGTTGCCGCTCGATGCGGTCGAGATGCTGGTCGCGCTCGCCGTAAAGCGCCGGCAACAGCAGATTATCGTCGAATTCGAGCTGGCTGCGCCCGGCCGCCGCGATGTCGATTTCAGGCCCCGCGTGAGGCCCGCTCACGCTGCCGCCTCCGTCGCCGGCGCTGGCGGTAGGAGCGCGCCAGCGAGGCTGTTGGGCTGCACCGCGCCGATCATCACCGGCACGATCTCGCCGATCCGTTGCGGCCCCGCTTCGGCATGAACGCTTTGCAGGTAGGGGCTGCGGCCGACAAGCTGCCCGGCATGCCGCCCCGGCTTCTCGAACAGCACCGGCAATACCCGTCCGATGCAGTTCTCGTTGAACGCACGCTGCTGCTCCTGCAGCAA